>NZ_JBVAYY010000002.1:0-286790 GCF_055412885.1 Pseudarthrobacter leeuwenhoeki
ATCCGAGTACAGGGCGAAGCCGGCGTTGTTAAAGGATGAGATGGAGTGGAACACGCCGTGCCACACCGCGTCGCCCAGCGCGTAGCCGTATCCGGCCATGAAGCGGATGGTAAGAATCAACGCCAGCGCTGCTTCCACGCCCACGCTGATGAGCAGAACTCCGACCAGCACGCGGCGGACGTCACCAAAGCCGCTGCTTTTCGTCTCGGCGGCGGCAGATATCCGGGATTTCAGGCCCAGCCGGCGGGCGGTCAGGACCCCGAGCAGTGTGCCGAAGGACATCACGCCGAAGCCGCCGATCTGGATGAGGACCAGGATGACGACCTGGCCGAATCCGCTCCAGAAGACGGGTGTGTCCACGGTGATCAGGCCGGTGACACAGACGGCGGAGGTGGCGGTGAACAGCGCTTCGAGCAGGCTGGCCTCGCCTCCGCCTGCCTTGGCCACCGGGAGCAGCAGCAGNGAGGAACCGGGTGAGGCCCGCGGCAAAGGCGCGCAGAACCCCGGCAACTTCGACTTGCATAAGCGCCACGCTACCACCGGCTGGTGGCCGCGGCGGACGGGGTTCAGGCGAGCAGAAGCTGCACGAGTTCGCGGCACTTCCGGTAGGCGGCGGCCTTCGGGTCGATCATGGCGAAATGGTCGCCGGGGACCCTCAGGAGCTGGATCGGGGCACCGGCGGACTTGGCCGCCGCCGCGTAGGAGTCGGCCAGGCTCGCCGGGACGTCGCCGTCGTCTGTGCCGTGGACGGCATAGACGGGGACCTTCAACGGCACCGCGCTCATCGGGTCCGCATACTTATGCCGTTTCGGGTATTTTTCGGAGGAGCCCCCCAGCAGGTTGCTGACCGCGCCGTTGCTCAGGTTCAGGCGTTCGGCTTCCGCAAGGTTGAGTACCCCGGACTGGCTGACGACGCCGGTCAGGCGCACCGCGCCGTCGGCGTCCCTGCGCACCAACTGGCGGTCCGCGTCCGGGGCGCCGAGCTGGGCGAGGCGGCACCGGCCGGCAGCCCAGACCGCAAGGTGCCCGCCGGCGGAGTGACCCAGCGCCACGACCCGGTCCAGCCCGAGGCCGTGGTCACCAGCAATGTCGCCGAGCTTGTCGATTCCGGCGAGCACATCGGAGAACGTATGGGGCCAGCCGCCGCCGTTGCCGGCACGGCGGTACTCCAGGTTCCAGGCGGCCATGCCGTGCGCCGCAAGATCCTTGGCCAGGGGTTCGCCGAGTTCCGCGCCGTACTGCGAGCGCCAGTAGCCACCGTGGATGACCACCACCACGCCCCTGGTGGCGGCAGAATCCGGCAGGAAGAGCTCCCCCCACTGGCTGGGATCATCGCCGTAGCTGTACCTATGCCGCTTCACTGTGTCCTCCTTGGGGCCCGGTGAACAGGCGGCGGAGACTGCCCCCAGAGTCACCGTCGCTGCGGCCGCGGTCAAAGCCCGACGCCGCACATCAGCCATGTGCCGAGCCTACCTGAGCGCTGCCCGGCACGGTGTAAGGCGGCACCAGCCCGGGTTGGCGGCCCGGTCAGCAGGGGCCGCGGGGGGCCTCAGCCCGTCCGCCGTCGTACCCCGGCCGTAAGCTGGATGCATGGCGAGCAACTGGGATCGACTGGACCCGAAACTGCGCGAGTCCGTGCAGGAAAACGTGGAACTCTACGAGGGGGTGCGCCCTGCCCTGAAGCTGGTCACCCGCGAGGTCCTCCTGACGCTGCGGAGCATGCTCAAGGGCACCGAAGTGACACCGCTGTTCGTCACCGGCCGCACCAAGACGGTCGAATCCTTCCGCGAGAAGATCTCCCGCATTGAGGAGCCGCTGGAACCGGGCGGTCCGCCGGTGCTGAAGTTCCCGGATCCGTTCCGGACCCTGAATGACATGGTGGGCATCCGGGTGATCACGAAGCTGCCGACGGAAAACGCGGTGGTGGCCAACCTGATCAAGCGCCAGCGCCAGCTCTTCGACTGCCGCGGTGACCGCGAGAAGGACATCGGCTCCATCGAATCAGGGACCTACGGCTATTCCAGCCGCCACCTGATCCTGCGGACCATCCAGAACGAGGCCGTCAAGGAGTACCAGCAGGCTTTCAACCCGGAGATCCAGCCGAACGGCAGTTACTTCTTCGAATGCCAGATCCGCACCGTGTTCGCGCACGCCTGGAGCGAGATCGAGCACGACATCCGCTTCAAGGCCGAGGATCCGCGGGCCTGGACCCCGCACTTCGACCGCCAGTTCACCGCCACCGCCGCGATGCTGGAAACCGTGGAGGGGGCGTTCGCTGACCTGCATGAACGCTACGAAGAGGTCCGCAGTTACTGGGACATGGACGGCGAAGGCGCCGCGCAGCTCACTCCGAACCGGATCCGCGACGTCTGGCGCACGCTGCTGCCGCACGTGGACCGGAAGGTCGATGACGACTGGGGCTGGGCCGCCGAGCTGATGGCCGCCCACGGCCTCAACCAGACCATGCAGCTGGCCGGGCTGCTCAGCGCCAACCGGATCACCGAAGTCCGCCAGGCCCTGGACCACCGCTACTCCCCCGGACCGGACCGGCTCCTCGATGACCTGCTGCTCTGGCAGTACGGCACCAAACACATCGATCTCACCGCCGAACCGGCCGACGCCGTCCCGCACCCGCGGCGCGACAGCCTCCAGCGGCGGCTCAAGCAGATCGAGCGCTACCGCCTGACGCAGGGGTAGAGGTTGGGGGAATGCCGGCCCGGAAATCCAGCCGTCGCAGATTCCGGACGGCTGGTGCTAGGTTCTCAGCCCATGAGCACCACCCCGCCGTCGAAGACGATGACCACGCCGTCCTTGACCCTGGCGGCGGCCGGACTGTTTTCGTTGCCGATCGGCATTCTGGAAACAGCGAGGGTCTATGCGATCGACTCCGCCGCTACCGGACTGGCGAAGCTGGACCTTTCAGCCATGATCGCCGGAGGCCTGACCACCGCTGCCGTAGGACCTGGAGCGTTCCTCATCCGCACGCCGCAATCCCTGCCCCCAACCGTTTGCAGTCATCGCCGGCTGGCTCATCATCTGGTTTCCGTTGACCGTGGCCCGGGAAGTCGCCACAGACCGGTTCCCCGGGTCCCAACTTGTGGTGACCTCGCTGTGCATTGCCGGTATCGTCGCTGCTGTTGCGGCCTGCGTCCGGTCGGATCGCCACGTTTCCGGGGCCCGGAACACCGCAGAGTAAGCCACCTGGGCTCCTAAAGCTCGGTCGGCTCGAGCCGTTCCTCGAGTACTTCTGCTGTGGAGCCGTCAGGCGAGGCCAGCCGCACCCGGTAGGCGGCTTTGCCGGGAGATTCCGTGACCGCCTCGACCAGTGCGGTCCCTCGGTAGAGCGGGCCCACGCCGTCGTCGGTGCAGTGGGTTTCACCCAGTGTTCCGTCCGCCACCAGACGGTGCACGAGGGGCCGGCGTGCGGCTTCGGAGTCGTAGTGGACCCCGTTTTCATACGGGAGCAGTCCCAGGCCGTTGCTCACGGCGCGCAGCTCAGGACCGAAAGAATCGGTCGTCCCACCGTTGAACCAGCAGATGGATCCGGCCGAAACGCCGGCCAGCACCACCCCGGATTCCCAGACGCGCCGGAAGATCGTGTCCAGCCCATGGGCGCGCCAGACGGCGAGGAGGTTGACGACGGAACCGCCGTTGACCCAGACAACGTCCTGGCCGAGCAGGTATTCCTCGACGTTGTCGACGTTGGGCATGGTGAACAGGTTCAGGTGGGTGAGCTGGAAGCCGGCAACGTTTCCCGCTTCGCTGATCTCGTTGTTGAACCACCGCTGATCCCCGCTGGCGGTGCCAACGTGGGCGAGCCTGGGTGCCCGCCCGGCGACACCGGACAAGTCCACGGCATGAAGTTGAGCCTACCGAGGCATCGTCACAGCGTTCCAGCTCCCGCGCCGCCCGGTCATTTCCGCGGCGCAATTCCCCTGCCTGCCTGCCTTCTCCCCGCCTTTGAACAGCCGACGCCGGGACTCACCGGTGTTTCGGTGCGACACACCGGGTGCCGACTCCAAACGTGGGGAAAGTCCGGCGTCGAGGGCCGGTCAGGCGAACCGTGCCAGGGGGTTCTGCAGCCTTCCTTCCCGTGCGGCGGTGTTTCTTTGGCTGGTGGACGGCGCCTGTGGCTTATCTGTGGGCGTAGGTGAGGCAGCCGGCGTTGTCGACGCCCGGACCCACGTGCACCTCGGTCGTCTTGCACATCAGGTGATCGTTGTGGGCGCATTCGAACGCTGGCAGGCACCTACATCTGCGAGCACCTTGGGCAGCCCTCCGTGCACACCGATATCGATGAAAGTGCCGCAGGAGGCATGGTCTTCGGCGCCGCCGACGGTGATGGCCGCGGCGTTGCAGTTCGAGTGGTCGTTGAAGGAGCAATTTCTCGCGCTGCAGCCGGCTACGTGCGTCGTCACTGGATATTCCTCCGCGGTCCGGCCACCCTGGCTGGGCGGCCCCTTGTGACGCGGTAGGCCCCTCCAAGGCGAACAATAAGACCCAATCGTGTGGCCTAATGTCGCCGGGACGCGGCTGCGTCCTATGCGCCGGGGCCCGGGAACCGGGCGACATACCTCCGCTGCCACGGGGTCTCAACGGCGCCCCGGCGGAAGCGCGCCCGCACGAAGGCTACGGCCTCCGCGGGCGGGACGCGGTCCCAGCAGGTACAGGCCAAACTCGGGTCGCGGCCCGGCAGGAAGCGGCCTGAGCAGCCCGCGGCCGCGGCCGCGGATGAGCCGGCCGGACGGCAGTTCCAGGACTCCGCCCTGGGCCGGATCCCAGGTCTGCGTCATGTTCCTGAGCGTAGACCTTCCACCGGCAACGCGCACCGCCTGCGTTCCTGCCCGGTTACTCCCCGGCCGCAGCCGGAAATCACTGAAAATACGGGCGGAACACCGTGGTTTACGGGGTTCGGGCCGAAGTAACTGGGCTGGAGCGCAGCCTAGTGGCCGGCGCCGAGCTTTCCGCCGAGACGTTGGCGCATCAGGATACTGGCGTCGTTGAGCCCGATGATCAACACGTCCTTGCCGTGGTGGTGGTACTTCGCGGTGATGGCGTCCAGGGCGGCGATCGTCGAGGCATCCCAGAGGTGGGAGGCGTGCATGTCGATGACCACGTGCTCGGGGTCCAGCGCATATTCGAACTGGGTGTAGAGGTCGTTCGAGGAGGCGAAGAACAGCTCGCCGTCCACCGCGTAGGTGGCTGTTTCGTGGCCGCCAATGGTCTTGACCGACCGTTCGACCGTGACGAAGTGGGCGACCCGGCGGGCGAACATCACCATGGCCACGAGCACGCCGACGCCGACGCCGATCGCGAGGTTGTGGGTGGCGACGGTGACGATCACGGTGGCAACCATGACGATGGTCTCGCTCTTGGGCATCACCTTGAGGGTGCGGGGGTGGATGCTGTGCCAGTCGAAGGTCGCGACCGACACGAAGATCATGACGGCGACCAGGGCGGCCATGGGGATCAGGGAGACGATGTCACCCAGGACCACCACCAGGATGAGCAGGAAGATGCCGGCGAGGAAAGTTGAGATGCGGGTGCGGGCGCCGGAGGCTTTGACGTTGATCATGGTCTGGCCGATCATCGCGCAGCCGCCCATGCCGCCGAAGAAGCCTGTCACGATGTTCGCCACGCCCTGGCCCCAGGCCTCGCGGGTCTTGTGGGAGCGGGTGTCCGTGACATCGTCGACGAGCTTGGCGGTCATGAGGGATTCGAGCAGTCCCACGAAGGCCATGGCGAGGGCGAAGGGGAAGATGATCTGCAGGGTCTCGAGGCTGAACGGCACGTTGGGAATGAACAGTGTCGGCAGGGAGTCGGGGAGTTCACCTTTGTCGCCCACGGTCGGAACCGCGACGGCGGCGAAAACAGTGATCAGGGTCAGGACCACGATCGCGACGAGCGGGGCCGGGACGGCCTTGGTGAGCTTCGGCAGGCCGAAGACGATCACGAGCCCCAGCGCGGTGAGCGGGTAGACCAGCCAGGGGACACCCAGCAGCTCAGGAACCTGGGACAGGAAGATCAGGATGGCCAGGGCGTTGACGAAGCCCACCATCACCGAGCGCGGGATGAACCGCATGAGCTTGGCAACCCCGGAGAGGCCCAGGATGATCTGGAAGATGCCGGCGAGGATGACGGCGGCGATGAAATAGTCCACGCCGTGGGACTTCACCAGCGGGGCGATGACCAGGGCAATCGCGCCGGTGGCAGCGGAAATCATCGCCGGCCGGCCGCCGACAAAGGCGATCGTCACGGCCATCGTGAAGGACGCGAACAGTCCCAGGCGCGGATCGACTCCGGCGATGATCGAGAAGGCGATCGCCTCCGGTATAAGCGCCAGGGCGACGACAAGTCCGGCGAGGACTTCGGTTTTGAGCCGGCGCGGTGACTTCAGGGTTCCCCGGACGGATTGAAGCTGTTCAGGGGTGAACACCGGGAGGTGTTCGGCTTTTGTGACGGCCATTTCTGGCTCCGTTCATGGTCAAGAAGACGCGTGTCAGCGGCTTCGTTCTGCAAATGAATGAGGGGGCGCAGCGCTGCGCCGGTCAGAGGGGAAACTCGTCCTAAAGGTCTCAAACCCACGATCCAAACCCTACCCTAACGTGATGGTAGGGTTTGAATCTGAACAGGACGGAGGCCCTGATGACGGCCAAAACCGGCAGCGCCGGCACCATGCACATCGGCGAACTTGCAGAGCGGACCGGACTGTCCCTGCGCACCATCCGGCACTATGACGACGTCGGACTCCTGCCCGCGACAGCGCGGACGGACGGCGGCTTCAGGGTGTACTCGCAGGATGATTTCGAACGGCTGATGGTCATCAAGCAGATGAAGCCGCTGGGGTTCTCACTGGAGGAAATGGCCGAGATCCTGGGCCTGCTCACGGACGGACCGGGCGCGCGGGGGTCCGCCGTCCGGCTCGCGGAAATCCTGGAACAGGCGGAGCACCAGCGCGCCAAAATAGCCCGCAACCTCGCGCAGGCGGACGACTTCATTGCCATGCTGGGCCGATTCGCCATCTGACGGGCTCGACTCGGCTCAGGCGCGCAGCCGGCCGATCAACGAGGCGACCGCCTGCTCGACGAGCGCTTCGGCTTCTGCCGTCCCGGCAGTCCCCGCAGTCCCGGCAGTCCCCTGCGCCAGGATATCGACGCCGTCCGGCTGCACGGCGTCCGAGAACACCAGCAGGGCGACGCCGCGCTCGACGAGTTCCGCCATGGTCTCGACGTCGACGGCGGCGCGGTCCGGCGGCACCGAGCCGAGGATGACGCCGTCGGCTCCGCCGGAGAGCATAAACTGCCGCCAACTGTCGCCCACCAGGATGACAGGCTGGTAGCCGTGCCGGGGCAGGATCCTGGCCGCTGCGGCGGCCAGGGCGCGATCCCAGGGATCGTCGAGGTCGGTGATGGCCACGGCCACGACGTCGGTGCGTCCGCGCCGCATCCCGCGGGCGGCCCGGTTGGGCACGTACCCGAGTTCGTGGGCCGCGGCATGGACGCGGTCCTGGGTGGGCTGGCTGATCCGCGTGTTTCCGCCGGGGCGGCCGGAGAGCACGTAGGAGACCGTGGTCAGGGACACTCCTGCGGCCCCCGCGACGTCGCGGATGGTGGGCTTGGATCCGTGCCGCACTGTTGACTCCCGGTTACTTCTCCGCCGCGAATTCGCGGCGTTGCTTAGGCTTTCGTCCTGGGGTGGACACCCTGTGTGAACTCTAGCCCCCACCCCAACGCGGGGTCACTTAGCGCCCGTCCTGAGGCCTTGGACGGGCGCGAAGTGACCCCGCGTTGGTGTTTATCCGGACGACGGCGGCGCGTGCGCCTTACCGTTGAGAGGTTTCCTGGTTCAGTTGTCGCAGGTGCAGCGCTGGTCCTGGGGCACATCGGCCATGACCGAGTCGACGTGCTCGCCGCAGCCGGCCCAGGTGATTTTTCCACAACGGTTACAACGAACTGCAGCGCACATATGAACTCCAATTTCGGGGTGCCGCGGGTGCCGCACCTGATACAACAATAATACCCCATAGGGTATATTGAAGGAGTCCCCGGCCGCAGGGGAACTACCCTGGAGCCCGAAGGATCAGCATGGACACGCAGAAACTGCCGGAAGGCCCGACGCCGGACCAGGCCAACAGTCCAGGAAAAATCACCTCCGCGGCCCCGCCTGGACTGGAAAACCAGCGCCTCCAGCGCCGTGTCGTCTCCGTCCTCGTGGGCGGCCAGATCCTCGGCGGCATCGGCATGGGAGCGACGCTTTCCCTCGGCTCCCTGCTGGCGGCCCAGCTCTCCGGGTCCAACGCGTGGTCCGGCATGGCCGCCACGATGAGCACCCTCGGCGCCGCCCTCGCCGCCGTCCCCCTGGCCCGGCTTGCCCAGGCCCGCGGCCGGCGGATCTCGCTCTCCACCGGCGCCCTGATTGCCGGCGCCGGCGCCGTCACGGCGATCACCTCAGCCGCGCTGGGCGTTTTTCCGGTGCTGCTGCTGGGCCTCATGCTCCTCGGTGCGGGCTCCGCCGTGAATCTGCAGGCGCGTTTCGCCGCCACCGACCTTTCCCGCCCCGGGTCCCGGGGCCGGGACCTCTCGATCGTGGTGTGGTCCACCACGATCGGAGCCGTCCTGGGACCGAACCTCTTTGGTCCCGGCGAGAGCGTCGGCGCCGCCCTTGGCCTGCCCCCGCTGACCGGCGCGTTCGCCTTTTCCGTGGCCGCCCAGCTCGCGGCCGCCGTCGTCTATGCGACCGGCCTGCGGCCAGACCCCCTCCTCACCGCCATGGCCTCCCGCGTGCCCGATTTGGCAGCACCGCAGCCCAAGAGCGGCCTGCGGATTCTGCGAAGCAACCCCAGGGCGCGGTATGCCGTGGCAACCGTCGCCCTCAGCCACGCCACAATGGTGGCGCTCATGTCCATGACACCGGTGCACCTGCGCGACCATGGGGCGAGCCTCACGGTGGTCGGCCTGACAATCAGCCTGCACATCGCCGGCATGTACGCCCTGTCCCCCGTTTTCGGCTGGATGGCGGACAAGGCCGGGCGGCTGCCCACCATCCTGCTGGGCCAGGGCATGCTGCTGGTTTCGCTGGTGCTGGCCGGCGTCGCGCCGGATTCCGGCACCGCCGTGACCGCGAGCCTGATCCTGCTGGGGCTGGGCTGGTCCGCCTCGGTGGTTGCCGGCTCAGCCCTGGTGGCAGAGTCGGCCCACGTGCAGGACCGGCCGGCGATCCAGGGCGTTTCGGACCTCAGCATGAACGCAGCCGGGGCGACCGGCGGTGCGCTGGCCGGCCCGGTGCTGGCCGCCGTCGGGTATTCCGGGCTCGGCTTCCTCTCCATCACCCTGGTGGTCACCGTGATCATCTGGACCGCACTGCAGCCACGACGCCCCGCCACGAAGCAGGAACAGGACCAGGAACAGGAACAGGACCAGCCATGACAGTCAACAGCAAGCCCGAAGAGCACCTCCCCCCGGGCACGGAACAGGCACCCGCCAGGCTGAACCGCGTCCGGCAGCTCCCGCAGGTGCTCCGCAGCTGGCCCCGGTCACGCGTGGCCGCAACAGTCGTCGCGGCCGGCCTCACCGCCGTCTTCCTGATGGCCGCCAACGGGATGATTGCCGGCACCGGCACCGGCTGGACGGGCTACGCCCTGGTCGGTGCAGGGTCGGTCCTGGCCGGCTTCCTGGCGGGCAGCTACGTGAACGCTCCGATCGGCGCGGCGGCCACGCTGTGCGATCTGCGGTGGCCCGTCCTGGGCCTCTTCGGTGCGGTGTGGGCGAGCTCAGCAAGGGAGGCACTCCCGGCAGTCCAGACCGCCGTCGGCATCCTGTCCCTGGCCGTGATGGCATGGGCCCTGCACGGCCGCCTGGAACTGGAGCGCAAGGTCACGCTGGGCCGCAGCGGATCGCCGGATGCCGACGTCGACGTCTGCACCGACTGTCGCCCGCTGTTCCCGACCAAACCGCGGCCCCGGAACTGATCCGGCAGCCGCCGGGCAGCAGGCCCTCCGCCGGGACTCCCGCCGAACGCAGGCTGTTCCCGCACGCCAGCACCCGGACGCCGCCGCCGGCGACGGCGCGGGCGACGGCTTCACCGCATCCCGAACCCTCCGCCAGGAGGGCCACGGCGGGACCCTGAATGACAGCCTCGACGGGCACCGCTGGTCCGAGCGCCGCAACGACGTTCTGGCTGCTTCTTAGCACCCCGGCCAGGGCCCCGTCCGGCAAAGGACCGGCCGAATGGGCCACGAGACCCCGCCGGCCCTGGCCTTGACGCTCCGCCGGGCGGGACCCGCCGTATTCAGCGGCGCCCTCGGCACGGTTTTCGGCTGCAAGTTCAGTCACACAATCTCCTTCGGCCCGGACGGGTCCGCCCGCTTCAGGGCCGGGCCAGGCCGTTTCCTGCATGCTAGCGGCCACCGTACGGAAATGTACAAACATTCCTGTGAAGGCGGGCCGGCGGCACGCGGCCAGGCCTCCCGGCCGGGTCCGGCAGCGGGATTTCCGGCATTTTACAACGGCGCGTGCGTCACGTAGCGTCGCACACTACTAAATGTCTAAACATTTCACTGCCCCCTGCGGCACGCTTGAGGAGCCCTAATGCCCACCTTGACCAAGCCCGAACCTGCAGCAGCCAAGCCCCGCCGCCGCCGCACCGCATCCTTCGTCCTGCCGGCACTGGGCATCGCCGTGCTGCTGCTCTTCGTGGGGCTGCTGTCCTACCAGGGTGCAGCGGCCCAAAAAGACGCCACCGAACAACAACAGGGGTCCCAGGACCCCAAGAGCGCCGCCGGCGAAAAGCTGGACATGTCCCGCCGGATCGCAGACGATCCAACCGCGATCGGAAGCCCGGATGCTCCGGTGGTCCTGGTGGAGTACGCGGACTACCGCTGCCCCTTCTGCGCGCTCTTCTCCCAAGACACCCTTCCCCCGCTGGTGGCGAAATACGTCGACAGTGGCGACCTGAGAGTGGAGTGGCGTGACCTGCCGGTGTTCGGGGCGGAATCATCCGCCGCCGCCGTCGCCGGACGCGCGGCGGGCGAGCAGGGACGGTTCTGGGAATACAACAAGGCTGTCTACGCCATCGCGCCGGCACGCGGCCACGCCGAACTGCCCCGGGAGCGGCTGATCCAGCTTGCCGGTGACGCCGGAGTCCCTGACTTGAAGAAGTTCGAAGCGGATCTTGACTCCCCAGAACTCAAGGCCGCCGTGTCGAAGGATGCCCAGGAGGCCGCCGCCCTGGGCGCCACCGGCACCCCCACCTTCCTGGTCAACGACACTCCGCTCGTTGGTGCGCAGCCGCTGGCCACCTTTGAGAAGGCCATCGAAGCTGCACTGAAAACGGCCGGGGGCAACTGATGGACATCGGCTACGCTGGCGCGTTCCTGGGCGGCGTCCTTACGCTGCTGAGCCCTTGTTCAGCCCTCCTGCTGCCGGCCTTCTTTGCCTACGCCTTCTCCACCAAGAGCCGGCTGGTGGCACGGACGGGGCTGTTCTACCTGGGCCTGCTGAGCACGCTGGTGCCGCTGGGCATCTTTGCCGGGGTACTCGGCTCCCTCGTCACGCAGCACCGGCCAGTCCTGATCAGCGTTTCAGCGGCCCTGGTGATCCTCCTGGGCGCCGCCCAGATCGCAGCAATCCGGCTGCCCTCCGCACTGACGCCGACTGCCGGCACCGGGTCCTCCCGGCTGTCCGTCTTCGCGCTGGGAACCGTCTACGGCGTCGCCGGGGTCTGCACCGGGCCCATCCTGGGCTCCATCCTGACCGTGGCGGCAGTGGGCAGCAACGCCTTCTACGGTGGCGCGCTGCTGGCAGTCTTCGCACTCGGAATGGCCTTGCCGCTCTTTGTCCTGGCCCTCGTGTGGGACCGGCTGGGCATCTCAGGCCGCCGCTGGTTGCGGCCGCGTCCGTTCACCATCGGGACGTGGTCGAACTCCTGGCTGATGATCGTTTCCGGCCTCATTTCCGTCGGCATCGGCGTGCTCCTGCTGGCCAGCGACGGAACGGCGGGACTCGGCGGCGTGCTGACCGTTCAGGACCAGTTCCGGGCTGAATCGGCTGCCACCGAGGCTGCCGCCGGCATCCCCGACCTCGTTGTCGCCGGGGCAGCGACCCTCGTTCTCGCGATCGGCGTGGCATTGTATTTCAAGAGCCGGCGCAACGAGCCACCCATGGCCCCCCGAAACACCCCCGGAGCGCTCGACCAAGAGAGCGCGCCGGAGACCGCGACCAGCCGGGCCGCCAGTGCCGTTGGCCCCGGCCGGCCAAAGACAGGGATGCCCGATGATCCGCAGTAAATACGAGACCTTGATACCTGCCTTGGCGCAGTGGCCGGCGCGGCGCTGGCTGGCCGCGGCTGCCGCCGCCGCACTCACCTACCTGGTGGTGGCCGTGCCGACAGACCTGATCGACACACCCTTTTTCAGCCGCGAGGTCCCGCCGACCTGGTGGTCCTTCCCGGTCCTCGGCGTCACAGCTGTCCTTACCGGGTTGCTGCTGGCCACCTACGTTTCCCGTGAACCCGCGGCCGCCGGCGAGCCCGGCGTCGGCGAGTCCGACACCAAAGGCCGCTTCGGGGCTGCCGGCACCATCGTCTCCTTCTTCGCCGTGGGCTGCCCGGTCTGCAACAAGCTCGTATTGCTGGCCCTCGGCACGTCCGGCGCCATGCAGTACTTCGAGCCGATCCAACCCCTGCTGGCGGGACTCTCCATCGCCCTGCTGCTGTGGGCATTCGCGAAGAGGGCAACCTCTGAGGATCGCTGCCCGGTGCCCCGCGCTCAGGCGGTCACGGCGGGATCGGACGCCGACAACCACAAGCAGGCAGCCCCTTAGTCCCGACGGGGCGGAGTGGCCTTGCAGCCGAACGCGGTCGCAAATGCCACGCGGTCGCCCAGGACATAGCTGCGCCGGAATTCAAGGTCACGCGCCCGGTGGCAGCCGGTCCGCTCGATCAGCAACAGCGGGGAGCCCTCCGGACACCCGAGCAGGGCCGCGTGTGCGGGGGTGGCGAGCACGGCGGTGAGCTGCTCCGTGCCGCCGTCAAGCACGACGCCGCAGCGCCGGTCGAGCTCCCCGTAAAGGGACGCGTCCCGGAAGTCTGCCTCCAGCAGCTTCCCGGCGGTCGCTGCGGGGAGCCAGACCTGGTCGAGGCCGATCGGCTCACCGTCGGCGAGACGGACCCTGGAGAGGTGGAAGAGCTCCGCGTCGGGATGTAGGGAAAGCTTTGCCGCCACCTCCGGGTTAACCACCCGGTGCTGCTCCAGGACCACACTGCTGTGTTTCATCCCGGATTCCCGGATGGACGCCAGCACGCTGTAGATCGGCCCGTACGCCGTACTTCTTCCGGCGACCACCGTGGGTTTTTTTCCGGGGTGCGCGGTGATGTGCCCGGCATCGCGCAGGGGTTTGAGGGCGGCCCGGATCGTGCCCCGGCTGACGCCATAGCGCTGTGCCAGCTCCAGTTCACCGGGGAAACCGGCCGCAAACTCCCCTGCGAGGACTTCCTGCAGAAGCTCGGCGCTGACGGTTTTCCAGAGCGGGCTGCCCTTGGTCCGTTCAGCAGCACCCTCTGCGCGGGACGCGGGCGCTGGCCTCTGGTGATCCTTCACATCGCTCCCGACCGATTACTCCACAAAGCTGCTGGCATAACGACGTTACTGCATCACACCCGCCCGGCGTCCGTGCCGGGCGCCCCTGCCTGGGTCTGATTTCCCGCCGGCAGCTTTTATACCCCCAAGGGTATATGAGATGATTGCATCCAGCCTTGTTTGCCGCTCGGCGCGGCAAACGCCGACGGGACAGTCCCTGAACCCCCAGCGGCTGCAAAGGCATCTTCGACAGCCTGTAGAATTACCCGTGAGCGAGGAGGAAAAATGACGGCACGCGGCCTGCGCCTTGTACGAGGCTGGATCGGCGCCGTCGTCGCGACCTCCATCGCCGCCGGGTCGCACGTCCTGGCCGGCGGCAACGCCCCCGAACTTCCCCTCCTCCTGCTGGCCCTGGCACTGTCCGGGCTGGCCTGTACCGCCCTCACGGGCCGCGGGCTGTCCCTGTGGCGGCTCTCCGTTGGCGTGGCACTGAGCCAGGGGCTCTTCCACTGGCTGTTCAGCGGAGCAGCGGCTCCCCATGGGTCCATTGCTCCGGCCGGCGGCCATCTGGCCCACTCCTCCGTGCTGGAACCCGCCGCCGGCACAGTCCTCTCCTCCGCGGCGGACCACACCTCGCCGCTGATGTGGCTGGGTCACGCCGTTGCCGCCGTCCTGACCGTGGCCATCCTGCGCCGCGGCGAGGTCGCCGTCGTCCGGCTGGTTCTGGCCATGCGCCTGCGCGTGAGGGCTTTCCTTCCGGTCTTCGAGCCCTTGCCGGTGCGCCCGGCCCCGGCCGCCCTGCCCGCCAACCGGCCCGTCAGGCCGCTGCGCAACCTCGGCGCGCCCCTGCTGGTGATGCGCCACCGCGGGCCTCCCCTGCTTCCGCTCGTGTCCTAGGCGCCCCGCGCCTTTCACCCGATCAGCCCCGCCACGCTGCCAAGACAGCGCCGGGGCGGGAAGCAGCCATGACAAGAAAACTCTTAAAAACATGGCGGAATCCTGGCTTGGGAGCAACACTGCTCGCCGCCCTCCTGCTCAGCGTAGGCGCCAGCCTCCCAGCAGCTCCGGCGGCGTTCGCCCACGACCAGCTGATTTCGTCCAGCCCGGCGCCCGATGAGCGCCTGGACAAGACCCCCGCCAACATCACCCTGGCCTTCAGTTCGCCCCTGCTCGAGCTCGGCCACGAGGTCCGTGTTGTCGATAACAACGCCAAGAACTGGGTCGGCGGCGCCGCGGTACTCAGCCGGGAAACGCTGACCCAGACGCTCCCGGAACTCCCCGACGGCGGCTACCAGGTCAGCTGGCGGGTGGTCTCCGCGGATGGTCACCCGATCAGCGGCAGCTACGGGTTCCACGTCGGCAATCCTGCCGCCGCTGCGCCCGCAGCCTCCGCCAGCCCCACGGCCGGCGTTGAAACCTCTGCTGCTGCCGCCACCGGCACCGGGGACGGTGCCGGTGTGCCCGGCTGGCTGCCGGCCACCGGAATCGCTGCGGCCGCGGGTCTTGGCATCTTCCTGGTCTTTGCCGGCCTCCGGCGCATCAAGCGCAACACACAATCCTCCAGCGAATAACACTTTCCAGGCCGGCCCGATGGGCCCCCCTGCCACGATTCAGGAGCACCACCATGTCCAAGAAGTTCGTTTCCCCCGCCCTATCCGTTCTCGCCGCCGCAGCCCTGGCACTCACCGGCTGCGGACCCTCAGCCTCGACACCGGCCCCGTCCGCTGCCGCCGCCACCCCGGCCAGCGCCTCCGCCGCACTCTCGGTCAGCCGGCCCTGGGTCAAAGCCGCACCCTCCGGCATGACCGGCGGATTCGGCGTCATCAAGAACACCTCCGACGCGGACGTCACCGTAACCGGCGCCTCGACCCCCGCGGCCAGGATGGTCGAACTGCATGAAACGGTCGCGGGATCCGCCGGCGCCATGCAGATGCAGGAAAAAGACGGCGGCTTTGTCATCCCGGCCGGCGGCGAACTGACCCTGGAGCCGGGCGCCGACCACCTCATGCTGATGGGTCTGGCCGGGCCCATCACTGCCGGCACTGAGGTGACGTTCACGCTGGCTCTGGCGGGCGGCGGAACCTTCGAATTCTCCGCCGTGGCGAAGGACTTCAGCGGCGCCAAGGAGAACTATGTCGAAGAAGGGGGCGCCGGCATGTCCCACGGCCAGCCCGCCGGCACCACCGGCAGCGCCACCGGCAGCGCCACCGGTTCCGCGCCGACGCCGACCTCGAAGTGACGGCCGGGGACCAGCAGCCCGCGGGTCCAACCGCGGGCAGTGACAGGCCCGGCGCACCGAGGAAACTGGCGCGCCGCGGACTGCTCTTCGGCGGCGCCGCCGCAGGGCTCGGGGCGCTGACCGCGGCCGGCGCCCACCTCGCCGGGGCGGGCGCCCCGGAGGCCGGGAAATCTGCACCGGCCCAGCCCGCGGAGAGCGTCCACGGCGGCGGGGTTGTCCCCTTTTACGGCGCCCGCCAGGCGGGGATTACGACGGCGGCGCAGGCCCACGGCGTTTTTGTCGCGCTGGATCTGCTGCCGGGTGCGACGCGCGCCGGGGTCAGGGCGCTGTTGCGGCTTCTCAGCGACGATGCCGCGCACCTCGCCGCGGGAAAGCCGGCGCTGGCCGACACCGAAGGCGAGCTCGCCCAGGTGCCGTCCCGGCTGACCGTCACCTTCGGTTTTGGGCCCGGGCTGGTTGCCGCGGTGGACCCCGCCCGGGCGCCGGGCTGGTTGAAGCCGCTGCCGGCCTTCAGCATCGACCGGCTGCAGTCCGGGTTCTCCGACGGTGACCTGCTGCTGCAGATCTGCGCGGACGACCCGTTGACTGTGGCGCATGCCCAACGGATGCTCCTCAAGGACAGCCGGAGCTTCGCGACCGTCCGCTGGGTGCAGACCGGCTTCCGGCGTTCGCATGGCAGCGAGAAACCCGGGACCACCATGCGGAACCTCTTCGGCCAGGTGGACGGGACCTCGAACCCGGCGCCGGACAGCACTGACTCTGAACGCGTGGTCTGGGGCGGCGGGGACATTCCGGCGTGGACGGAGAACGGCACGACGGTGGTGATCCGCCGGATCGCGATGAACCTGGACAAGTGGGACGAGGTGGACCGCGTGGGCCGGGAGGAAGCCGTGGGCCGCCGGCTGTCCAACGGCGCGCCGCTGACCGGGGCGCAGGAGCACGACGAGCCGGACTTCGCGGCCGTCTCCAAGATCGGCTTCCCGGTGATCTCGGACGTCTCGCACCTGCGCCGGGCCCGGCCCGAGGACAGCTCCCAGCGGATCTTCCGGCGGGCGTACAACTACGATGCCGCGCCCGGCGCCGGAGGGGTCTCGGACTCGGGACTGATCTTCGTGTCCTACCAGGCCGACGTCGACAAGCAGTTCACGCCCATCCAGCGCCGGCTCGATGAAATGGACATGCTCAATCAGTGGACGACGCCGATCGGGTCGGCCGTGTTCGCCATCCCGCCGGGGTGCCGTGAGGGCGGGTTTGTCGGCGAAGGCCTGTTCCCCTGATCCACAGCAACGCGGGGTCACTTCGCGCCCATTCCACCGCGCCGGATGGGCCGTAGGTGACCCCGCGTTGGGGGTAACTGGGAAAGCGCGCGGCTACGGCGTATCCCAGCCAATACTGGCGGCCTCGTCCAGAGTGCGCGACTCGAAATGCTCCAGCATGTCGTGCATGCCCTCAATGGTCTGGTTGAACATCTCGGACGCCCGCCACTGTTCAACCTGTTCCAGGGATTCCCACGGGGCGGTGCTGATGAACCGGTTCCGGACGTCCCGGTCATGCATCAGCACGGACTTCGCGTGCGGAAAGTCTTCCTGGGTCTTCCGGGCCAGATCCCGCCAGGCCTGCACGAAATCGTTCTCGCGGCCCGGATGTACCAACCAGATTCCCAGCGTATAAACCGACACGTCAATCGCCTCCATAGTCTGCAAGGGGTGGATACCCCGATTATCAGCCCCAGCGAGAGACGCCGGTAGGGCCGATCTACCCGCCGGTGTGACACCCTCCGGCGTCAGAGTGTCGGCCCGCCAAAGGCAACGCGGGGTCACTTTGCGCCCATCGGAGGCCCCGGGATGGGCGCGAAGTGACCCCGCGTTGGAGTTCTCAGGCCTTCCGGTGGATCGACTTGTAGCTCAGGTACGCGTTGAGGCCCTCGACGCCGTACTCGGTGCCGAGGCCGGAATCGTGCCGGCCGCCGAACGGTGCGGCGTGGTTGGAGGCGAAGAAGTTGATGCCCACCGAGCCGGTGTCCATCCGGTCCGCCACGGCGAGCGCCGCGTCCGGATCGGCCCCGAACACCAGCCCGCCCAGCCCGAACTCCGTGTTGTTCGCCAGCGCAACGGCCTCATCAGCGCTGCCGCCGGCGTCGTTGTACTTCAGGATGCAGATGACCGGCCCGAAGATCTCCTCCCGGGAGATCCGCATGTCCGGGGTGACATCCGCGAACACGGTGGGTTCCACGAAGTACCCGCCTTCCAGCCCGCCGCCCAGGGATGCCGCGCGGCCGCCGGTGGTGGCGCGGGCGCCTTCGGCCAGCCCCGACTCCACGTACTCCAGCACGGTGCGGTACTGCGATTCCGTGGCGCAGGGCCCGAAGACCGTGTCCGGGTCCAGCGGGTCGCCCTGCTTGCCGGCGGCGATGGTGGAAGTGACCATGTCCACCACTTCCTCGTAGCGGCTGGCGGGGGCCAGGATCCGGGTGGAGATGTAGCAGGTCTGCCCGGTGTTGCGCATGGAGGAGCGGATCAGCACCTTGGACATCGCGTCCAGGTCTGCGTCCGGCAGCACGATCGCGCTGGATTTGCCGCCGAGCTCCAGGGTGACGGGGCGCAGCAGCTCGCCGCAGGCCGCCGCGATTTTCCGGCCCACCGGCGTCGAACCCGTGAACGCCACCTTGTCCACGCCCGGGTGCTTCACCAGCGCGTCTCCCAGCCGGCCGGACCCGGTGACCAGGTTGACGACGCCGGCCGGGACGCCGGCCGCGGCCACCGCATCGATGATCACCCGGAGCGAGAGAGGGGTGGGCGACGCCGGCTTGATCACCACGGTGCAGCCGGCCAGCAGCGCCGGGGCGAGCTTGATCACCACAAGGTTGATCGGGAAGTTCCAGGGCGCGATCAGCGCGCACACACCGATCGGTTCGCGCCGGACCACGGATTCGCCGCCGCCCTTGGGGAAGGCCCGGACGTCCCCGCGCTCCAGATAGTCGGCGAGGGTGGCGAAGTAGCGGAAGATGCCCGCGGCGTTCGCGGCGGCCCCGGCGGATTCGGAGACCGGCGAGCCGTTCTCGCGGGTGTTCGTCAGCGAGAGTTCCCCGGCCCGCTTCTCCACTTCCTCGGCGATGCGCAGGAGGTACGCGGCCCGTTCGGAGGGCGCCAGCCGCGGCCACCCGCCGTCGTCGAAGGCCCGGCGGGCGGAGCCGACGGCGGCGTCCACGTCTTCCGGGGCGCCGTCGGGGACGGTGCCCCAGACTTCGCCGGTGGCGGGATCGGTGACCGGGTTCCGGCCCGTGCCCCGGGCCGGGGTCCAGGCGCCGTCGAGGAACATGTCGTCCACATGCGTGTACGGCAGCGTGAGCGCCGCGCGCGCGGCCAGGGCCGGAGCGTCGTGTGTCGCGGCGGTCATCGGATGACCGCCGTCTTGAGCAGGGCGGTGGAGCGGTCCAGGTCGGCGGTGGCCATGTCGTGGGCGGCCTGGGTGATGAGTTCGGGCACGATTTCCGTGGCAAGCCGGTCCGTGTAGGTGGCCGGGTCCATCTTGAACCAGGACGAGGCCAGGGCAATCCCGGCCTGGTCGAAGCGCCACAGCCGGTCGGCGTCGCGCATCAGCGCGTCTTCCAGTGACTGGGCCACAGGGCGGGTGTCGTGGCCGTCGATGATCGCGCAGACGCGCTCGATGAATTCCGGGGAGTAGCCCAGGGCCGGGAGCACCCGGCGGGCCACGTCGCAGCCCTGCTTCTCGTGTTCGTAGCGGATGGCGGCCTTGCGCCAGTCCCCCGCGAAGCCCTCGGAGATGATGCGGGATTCGTCCACATGGGCCCAGCCGGTGTCGTGCAGCAGGGTGGCCACCCGGACCAGTTCGGCGTCGGCGTCGGGGTAGGCGCGGCAGAGCCGCTCGGCGAAGGCAAGCGAGATCGGCAGGTGGATGTCATTGCCGCGGGTGCGGGTCTCGTGCACCACGGCCCGCCACAGCCCGTCGAGTTCCTCGAGGGCCGCCGGGGTGGTGGCGATCGGGGCGGTGTCCACCGGTCCCGGCGCCGGAACCGGCCGGACCGGGTACGCGGCGGCGAACTCCGCCGCCGCGGCATCAGCTGTCGCGGAATTCTCGGACGCCGGGTTGTCCGAAACCGGGTTGTCGGAAACCGGGTCCGCGGTGCCGGCGTCGGCAACCGGGGTCTTGGGGGTGGTCATAATGCTCCTTCGGCTGGGGCCGACTAACTGTCTGAGTGGAGTTAGCTGTCCGTGGTGATTGTCTTGAGGGGTGTGGCCGGGTCCGCGGCGGCGCCGGCGGGGATGTTCTGGCCTTTGGCGAGGGCGTTTCGTACGGCCATGAAGTCCAGCGGGGCGTTGACGCAGTCCGCGGCGATGACCTGGCCCTGGCGGTAGTAGAGGACGCTGAATTTGCCGCGTTCCTCGTCACGCCGCAGCACGGTCCGGTCGTAGCCGTTGCAGAGTCCGGCGATCTGGAGTTTGAGGTCGGCCTGGTTGGACCAGAACCACGGGATGCCGGCGTATTCCTCGCGCCGGCCGGTGAGCGAGTAGGCGGCCACCTTGGCGTGTTCGATCGCGTTGTTGACGCTTTCCAGCCGGATCCGCTCGCCGGGTTCCGATCCTGGCACCGGGTTGGGCATGTTGGCGCAGTCGCCGATCGCCACCGTGGTGCCGTCCGAGGCGAGCGCGAAGCGGTCCACCACGATTCCGTTGTCCACCGCGAGGCCGAGCTGTTCGGCCAGTTGGGTGTTGGGGATGACCCCGATGCCGACCAGCACGATCTGCGCGGGCAGCACGGTGCCATCCTGGAGTTCGACGCCGGCGACGGCACGGCGACCATCGCCAGGGGCGGGGGCAGCGGTGAAGCGCCGGGCGCTCGTGTTAAGCCGGATGTCCAGGCCGCGGGCGCGGTGGGCCTGCAGGAAGTAGTCGGCGGTTTCCTCGCCGACGGCGCGGCCCACCAGCCGCGGGCCGAATTCCAGCACGGTGACGTTCTTGCCCATCTTCTGCAGGCTGGACGCGGCTTCGAGGCCGATGAACCCGCCGCCGATCACCACGACGTCCTGCGCGTCCCCCACCCGGGCCTTGAGCGCCAGGGCATCGTCGGCGTTGCGCAGGTAGAGCACACCGTCCAGGTCCCCGCCGTCGATCTCCAGTTTCCGGGCGCGGGCGCCGACGGTGAGGGCGAGGCGTTTAAAGGGGAACTGTTTGCCCGAGGAGGAACGCGCGACACCCGAGCCGTCCGCTTCCTTGTCGATCCCGACGATGTATTCGCCCTTGACCAGCTCCACGTTGTGGTCGGCCCAGTAGTCGTTGGAGCGGAAAATCAGGGATTCGCTCTCCACCGTGCCCTGCAGGAACTCCTTGGACAGGGCCGGGCGCTGGTAGGGGCGGTGGTCCTCGTCGCCGAGCAGGGTGATGTGCTCGTCGAAGCCGAGCGCCCGCAGGGAAACTGCCAGCTGAACGCCGGACTGGCTGGCGCCGATAATCAGCAGGCCGGTGCGGGTGGTGCTCTCCGGCTGCGCTGCGGCGCCGGCGGACGGCTGCTCGGCCGCGGCAACATGGGTGCCCATCGCTACACCTGGGTTTCCGGGGTGGTGACGAACAGTTCGAGCTCGTCCGTCAGGCGGAGCTGGCAGGACAGCCGGGAGTTGTCCTCGCGGTCCACGGCGGTGCCGTACAGCATCTCGTCCTCCATATCCTCCATCGGCGGGAGTTTCGATAGGCAGTCCTCGCGGACAAAGACGTGGCAGGTGGCGCAGGACAGCGAACCGCCGCATTCGGCCACGATGCCGGGAACGCCGTTGCGCACCGCGGTTTCCATGACGGAGTCGCCGGGATTGCCCTGGACGTCGCGGACGCCACCCTCGGCGTCGATGAAATGAACCGTTGGCATTGGTTCTCCTTGGGGTTGAAGTCGGAAAGTTGGCAAAAAGGGCAGACTCAGATGAACTGGCGGCCGCCGTCGACCACCATGGTCTGGCCGGTGTAGTAGGAACTGTCCGGCCCGGCCAGGAAGAGCGCTGCGCCCACAATGTCCTCGGGCTGGCTGGCCCGCTTGATCGCTCCGCGGTCCACACCGTAGTTCTCGGCGTTCTCCATGAGACCGTAGCTGGCCTCGGTGAGGGTGAAGCCGGGGGCAATCGCGTTCACTGTGATGCCCCGCCGGCCCAGTTCCTTGGCCATCACCCGGGTCAGGGCCACCACCCCGCCCTTGGAGGCGACGTAGTGCAGCCACTGCTCCGAGCCGCTGAAGATCGTGGCGCTGGAGAGGTTGATGACGCGCCCGCCCTCGGGCAGGTACGGACTGGCGGCCCGCGTCACGAGCCAGGGGCCCTTGAGGTTCACGTTCATCACCAGGTCCCATTCGGCCGGATCGATGTCCTCGAACGGGCTGCGGGTCACCCCCGCGTACACCGCGGCGTTGTTCAGCACAACGTCGATGCTTCCGTTGCCGAAGTCTGCGCAGCTTTTCGCGAGGGCCTCGGTGGAGTCGATGCTGGTGACGTCGGCGTGGAAGGCGGCCGCGGCGGCTCCGGTGTCGAGGACCAGTTTGGCCGTCTCCTGGGCACCGTCGAGGTTCACGTCCGCCACTGCAACGCGGTAGCCGCGGCGGCCGAAGCCGAGCGCGAACGCCCGGCCCAGGCCGCCGGCGGCACCGGTGATCAGGACGGTGCGGGCGGGATGGCCCGCCCGGTCGTCCTGTCCCGGCTGACCTGCATCGTTATATTCCGCCGGGGGCATATTCGGGTCAGACATGGCTGTGGCTGTGCGCCCCGGGCCCGGAGACCTGCAGTTCCGGATCCCCGGCGTCGGGAATCAGCGCGTCGAGGATCTGGACGGTGCCCTTGGTCCCGTCCACCCGCAGCCGCTGGCCGGTCTTGATCGTGGTGGAGGCCGAGCCGGTGCCGGTCACGGCCGGGAGTCCATACTCGCGGCAGACGATCGCGGCGTGGCTCATCATGCCGCCGATGTCCGTGACCGTCGCCTTGATCTTGCCGAAGATCGGCCCCCAGGACGGTGCCGTGACGGTGGCGACCAGGATATCGCCCTGCTGCACCTCGGAGAGCTGGTCCGCGTCGGTGACCACGCGGGCCAGCCCTTCGACGACGCCGGGGGAGGCTGCCATGCCGCGCAGCCCGCCGCCCTCCACCGCTTCGCCGGCTCCCAGCCACTGCTGGACCTGCTCGGTGGTGATGCCCCAGAGCATCCGGGTGAAGGGTTCGGTGATGATCTCCGGCGGGGTGTTCAGGGCCGGGGCGGGCCGGGCGGTTTTGAGCGCGTCCACGATCCCTCGGCGGCGTTCGATCTCCTCCGGCCAGTAGTCCGGGCCGATCGGTTTCGCGCCGACGCCCCAGCCGGTGACCAGGTCGAAGAGCGCGTCGCGGACCTCGTTGCGGCCCAGGTAGAGCAGGTCGTCCGGTTCGGTCCAGAAACCCTCGGCCTGCATCATGCGGCTGAGTTCACGGATCTTGCGCCAGAAGACGCCCATGGTCCAGTGCTCGATGTAGAAGTTGTGGTTCTCCACGTACGGGTAGGCGGTGGCCGCGAGCCCGCGCTTGGCGTCGAACAGCGCCTGATTTTCGCCTTCCAGCAGGTCCCGGTATTCCTCGATGATGCGGTCGCGTTCAATGATCAGGGCCTCGGTTGGGCGCATGATTTCCTGGCCCTCGTCCACACGGCGGATGTAGTCCGCGATGTAGCCGAGCGGGATTTCCTGGTGCTCGTTCCAGTACTTGTCGTGGCCGTAGAAACCGTTGCCCACGGTGAAGTTGAACCACGGGTCCTGGGCGCCCTCGTACTGGGCCGTCCAGCGGTCCCCGCCGGGGGCCGCTGCGATGGCAGCCAGGGTGGCGTCGACGTCGTCCGTGTTCCCGAAATGCGGCTGGAGCCCCAGTTCGACGGCGAGCTTGGCGAGCTGCTTGAGCTCGTCATCGGGGCGGAAGAGTTCCATGTCCACGCCCTGCACCATGGTGGCGATGGACTGGTCCGGGATGTTGGGGAAGACCTGCTTGCAGAAGTTGAAGAAGTCCAGGTACGCGATGTAGCCGAGGTTGAGGAACTCGAAGTGGTACTGCCAGTTCTGGTACACCAGCTGGATCAGGCGGTCGTAGCTCTCCAGCAGCTTCTCGGAGCCGTCTTTGCCCTTGCCGGAGAGAATGTCCTCCATGGGGACCACGTCCGGTAGCTTCGGGAAGGAGATGGTTTCCATCTCGTCGATGGTGCCCTTGACCTTGACGTGCCACTGCTTGAGGAGCTGTTCCCAGTTCTGGAAGTAGTGGCCCACGCGCTGCTCGAACAGGGGCACACGCGCGGCGATCTGGTCCTCCGGCACCGGGATGGGCGACATGTAGAGGTAGCCGAGGTGGACGCGGAACTCGATGCCGTTGGCGTTGGGGATCATCAGGTGCCGGGCGTTGTACTGGCCCAGGCACTTGACCGCGAATTCGCCGCCGATGGTCTCGAAGGGCTTGAACACGGTGGGCCAGTGCTGGCTGTCGCAGAACCAGAACTTGGCGTCCTCCTTCTCCTTGAGCTTGTCCTGGAAGACCAGGTAGTACGGGTAGATCTTTTCCCAGCCTTCGGCGCCGGCGGGGACCGCGAGCTCGGAGGGTTTGGGGAAGGACTTCAGGGACATGGCGGTCCTTTCAATACGGGCTCGGCGTTGAGCCTGGGTGACGGAGCGGACGAGCGGGTCAAAAGTTTCTAGAGGGAGGGCTTCAACGGCGCGGGGCTGAGTCCGCTGAAGTAGCCGCCGGCGGCCGCCGAGGACGGGACTGCCTGAGTGACCACCGTCGGCTTGGAGGAGTGGACGGTTTCCGGGCGGGACTGCAGCAGGAGCAGGTTTTCGCCGTCGGGCAGGTCCGCGTCGAGGGCCCATTCGATGTCCTGCGGGCACTTGTAGTGCTTTTCGGCGCGCTTGGCCATCTGCGCGACGGCGGTGAGTTCGGCGTCGGTGAGGCTGCGGCGGCCGCGGCGTTCGGCGTCGACCTCCCGCTCGACGAGGCCGCGGACCCCGGCGACGGGGACCAGTTCGGCGTGCTTGTCGCCGAGGTGTTCATTGATGACGGTCAGGGTGACCTTGTCCAGCATGATGTTGTCCGGAGTGACCTGGCCCGAAACCACCATCTCGCCCACACCGTAGGAGGAGTCGATGGTGATCTTCGAGCGGTCGCCGTTGGTGGGGTCCATGGTGATCGCGACGCCGGAGACGCGGGCGTTGACCATCTTCTGCACCACAACGGCCATCGAGAGGCCCTCGTTGGGGATGTTGTTCTTGAGCCGGTAGATGATGGCGCGGGAGGTGAACAGGGAGGCCCAGCACTGCCGGATGTGCTCGGTGACGGCCTTGACGCCGTCGAGCCAGAGGTAGGTGTCCTGCTGGCCGGCGAAGGAAGCGTCCGGCAGGTCTTCGGCGGTGGCGCTGGAGCGGACGGCCACGGGTACGGGAGCGTCGAAGCGGGACATCAGGGCCTCGTAGGCCCCCACGGTGAGCCCGCGCAACGCTTGCGGCACCGCCCGGGAGCAGATGTCCTCGCGGATGGCGGCGGAGACCTTGTCCACCTGGCCCATATCCTCGGGGTCCAGATCGGCGAGGAGCTGGTGGATGTGCCGGGTGATGCCTGCCTCGTCCATGAAGGCGTCGAACTGAACGGTGGTGACGACGAAACCGGGCGGGACGGGCATGCCGGCGGAGGTCATCGTGACCAGGGAGGCACCCTTTCCGCCGAGGTTCTCCAGCTTCGGTTCGATGCCGCCGTCGAAGAACTGGATGTATTCGTTGCTTTGCATATTTCTCAGGCCTTCCAGCTGACGGGGACGGTCTCGGGGACGCGGAACGAGAGGTTTTCGCGGAAGGTGGTCGCTTCCGGAGTCTCCAGCCGCAGCTCCGGGGCGAGCCGGGCCACTTCCTCGAGGGCGATTTTGGCCTGGAGCTTGGCGAGCATATTGCCCAGGCAGTAGTGGATGCCGTACCCGAAGGACAGGTGCTCGCGGGCGTTGGGGCGGGTGATGTCGAAGTCCTCGCCGGCGTCGAACTTGTCCTCATCGCGGTTGGCGGAGCCCATCAGGAGCAGCAGCTGCGCGTCCTTTTCGATCGCGACGCCACCGACTTCGGTGTCTTTGAGGGCTTTGCGCCGCCAGCCGACGATCGAGCCGGCGTAGCGGAGGACCTCGTCAATGGCGGCGGGGATCTTCTTGGGGTCCTCCACGAGCTGCTTCCACTGCTCGGGGCGGGCCAGGAGTTCGCGGAGGGCGTTGGAGATCAGCGTGGTGGTGGTCTCGTGGCCGGCGAAGAGCAGGCTGTAGAGGACCGAGGCGATCTCGTGGTCGGAGATCTCGGCGCCTTCCTGCTGGGACTTCACCAGGTCCGCGGTGAGGTTGTCGCCGCCTTCCTCGTGGGCCACCCTGACCAGGCGGAGGCATTCCTGCCAGTACTCGACGAGGTTGTGGGCGTGCGGGATCTGTTCCTCATCGCTGAGGTCGCCCCAGGTCATCGCGGCGCGGGAGTCGCTCCAGCGCTTGAAGGTGTCCACCTGGGAGGCGTCCGCGCCGATCAGGGTGAGGATGGTGATGGTGGGGACGTCGTAGGCGAGGTCCTTGACCATGTCGCCGCGGTGCTCGGGACGGGCCAGCATGCTTTCGAGCAGCTCGACGACGTTCTGCCGGATGAAGGGTTCCAGGGCCTTGTAGCGGCGGGGCGTGAAAGCCTTCTGGACCACGGCGCGGATGCGGGTGTGCTCCGGCGGGCGGCGGGCGGACAGGCCGGAATAGGCGGTGAAGCCGCCGTCTTCCATGATCTTCTTCGCGGCGGCGCCACGTTCACGGACGGGAGCCTGGGCGTTTTCGCTGGAGAAGGTCTCCCAGTCCTCGAAGACGGCCTTAATGTCGTCATAGCGGGAGACGACATAGAGGCCAACCCGCTCGTCGAACATAACGGGCTGCTCGGCCCGGAGTTCGGCGTATGCCGGGAAAGGATCCTTCATCTGGAACGGCTCATAGCCGTGGTGCCCGGCGGGGGCTTCGGCGCCGTGGCCAAAGGGACACTGCCCGGCCGTTTCAGTCGACGATGACATCGGGGCTCCTTGGTTTTCGGTCCCGCCGGCAGCGGCGGTGCATGCCGGGGGTTCTTGTTTCCCAGTGTGGCCCCGATCACTTCCGGAGGGCAGGACTTACTTCCACTGAGCGGAAGCCTTTTTTCCGCCCTCGCGGGTCGGGTGCCGGCTCAGTCCGTGCCCGCGACGTGGCTGCCCAGCAGCGTTTCCAGCGGGATCCGGGCCGTGGCACGCTCAATCTGGCCGGCGATGCCCCGCAGGACCGGCAGGTGCCGGGTCATCGTGGCGGCCTGGCTGGTGGGCAGCACCAGGCCGATCGAGGCACCGATCCTGCCGGCGTGGAAGACCGGCACGGCGATCGAGCAGGACCCCAGCCGGATCTCCTCCAGCGTGGTGGCGTAGCCCTGTTCGCGGATCCGGGTCAGCTCCGCGGCCAGCTTCTTGGGGTCCACGTGGGTATGGGCGGTGTGCCGTTCCAGCTGCCGGTTCAGGTAAGCGTCCCGCACCCAGTCCTCCTCGAAAGCCAGGATGACCTTCCCGACGGCGGTCGCGTGCATGGGCAGCCGGCCGCCGACCCGGCCGGCGCGGGGCACCCGCTTGGATCCGTAGACGCGGTCGATGTAGAGCACCTCATGGCCGGCTCTGACCGCCAGATGGGCGGTTTCGCCGGTGAGCGAGAAAAGGTCCTGAATGTAGGGCCGGGCCGCATCCCGGAGCTGCCGCCCGGTGTTCTGGGCCAACTCCCAGAGCCGGATGCCCAGCTGGTAGCGGCCGTTCGGCTCGCGGGACAGGAATCCCGAGTCGGTGAGCTCGTTGACCAGGCGGTGGGCGGTACTCATTGGCAGCCCGGATTTTTCGGCGATATCGGTCAGGCTCAGGGCGCCCCGGGACTTCTCGAAGGCCTCAAGGATGGCGAGGACCTTCGAGGTCACGGTCCTGCCGGGTTCGCGGCTGCCGCCGGCCATCCTGACCTCCTTGTCGCGGGCTTGTTGCCGGCGCTGGACGCGTTTCCTGCCGTCACAAGGCCCGCTGTCCACCCGGAATCGAGTCTAGTCCTGGCCGATCATAACGGGCCCCGGCCGGCTCAACGAAGAAAACCGGCCCGGAGCGCATCCCCACAAGCAACGCGGGGTCACGTGTCGCCCATCCCGAGGCCCCGGATGGGCGCGACGTGACCCCGCGTTGGGGTTGGTGTTAGGGGCGGGTCAGCCCAGATGGACGACTGGGCGATCTACGCCACGTTCCGATGATCTGCTACATCTGGGGTGTTGTGGCACCGAGCTACGCCGCCACCACGGGCAAGGACCTGACGCACTGGGCAACTCGCAAAGGACCCGACAGAAATGGTCGTTTAGACCTCCACGCAGTGCCCTCACCTTCGCAGGCTGGCGGCACTTCGTGGGTAGACGCTGAAAATCCTTGCGCAGGCTTCAGCAATTGCCGGGTGTCTCGCCGTTTCCTACGCCCTCAATCCAGTCGATGGCCTCGTCCGAGAAAGAGAAGCCTGAGGGCCCGTTCGCACCCACCCGCCAGGCGCCGGAAGCGACCGATCCGCCAGCATCCTCGATCTCACGAAGCACCTCCGCCGGCACCACGTCGCCGTTGTTTTCAATCAGCCAATCCCTCGTCGAGGGCCTCAGCTTCGGCCACCATTGTTCGATACTCATGGCCGCAGTTTACTTGCCGAGGAACGTCCGGTAACTGCTCAAAGACCCGGCCCCGGAATACCCAAGATCGGTAGGCGAAACAGCCGACGCTTCATCCACAGAGATCACCTGGATCGCCAGATTCACATCCGGGTCGCCGGCGGCGGCGTCCACAACCGCCGGAAAAGCATCCCGCAGGAGACCCAACATCGCTTCCCGGTCCGAGGTGTCGGCGTGCAGAAAGACATCCCCGCTCCGGCCCGTGCCACCGGAGGACTTGTAACTGGCATCCACGCTGGCGACGTGAACCAGCTGCTCGACCGCCGCTTTGTATTTGGCGGCGTAATCCCTGTCCGAGGCTCCCGGTTTTGCCCCGCAGCCCGCCAGGACCATGGCCAGCAGACCAACGGCCAGTACGGTGGAGATTTTTCGCATGTCACGACTCTATTCTTTTCGGCCGAGCCGGCCGACCGCGGCGCCTCCGGAGCCAGCCGCTACGCGATGCGCCCGTCGAGCGTGTTCTGGATGCGGCGCGCCACCTCAGCGGTGGGTGTGGAGCGGGGGAAAACGGCCACGACGAGGTCATCCGCTGCGGGGGCGGCGGACGGGTCACCCGGGGACAGGACGCCGAAGATCCGGCGTACTGTCAGCAATTCGTGTTCCAGGTTCTGAAGGGAACCGCGGGGGGAATCCAGCATCATTTCGCGCAACACATAGTTGTGCGTGGACGTGACCGCTGCAGCGAACCGGATTGCATCAAGTGCCGCCAGGCCAGGGAGTACCTCCCGGAGGTAGTCCGAGAAAATGCGCTCATAGCGGGATACCATGATCGTTTCCCGGTCCCGGAGCGCGGGCACCGCCTGCACCACGTGATAGCGTTTTTGAGCAATTTTCCGGCGTTCAGAGAACATCCCAAAGACGAGTGCCGCGGCCTGGCACACGGCTTCCCACGGGTCGGGATGACTCGCGGCCAGATAGCTGCCCAGTTGATCGAGCAAGGCTTCGTGGTCTGCAAAGATCACGTCTTCCTTGGCGCGGAACTGGCGGAAGAACGTACTCCGGGAAATCCCTGCCGCCAAGGCAATTTCTTCGACGCTGGTCGGGTCGTAGCCGTTGTCCGTGAACAGATCCAGGGCGGCCTCGGCCACCTCGGAACGGAAATTAGCCACTGACGCCGGCCTTGCCGCTCACTTGGCGGCTTCCTGGCTGAGAGCCGCGGCGCTGACGCCAAGGGCGCGCAGCTGGGACTTCAGGACCTTGCCGGTGGAGTTGTGCGGGAGTTCATCGGGGAAGAGGATTCGGTCCGGCACCTTGAATCCGGAGAGCAGGCCCTTGACGTGCGCACGGATGTCCTCGGCCGTGACCTGACTGGAACTGCTGCGGATGACAAAGGCAACCGGACGTTCGCCCCATTTTTCGTGCGGGACGCCGATCACGGCCACGTTCAAAACCGCGGGGTGGCTGCTGATGGCCTGCTCCACCTCAATGGTTGAGATGTTCTCTCCGCCGGAGATGATGATGTCCTTGGCCCGGTCCTTGAGCTGGATGTAGCCATCCGGATGCATCACACCGAGGTCTCCGGTGTGGAACCAGCCGCCGGCGAAGGCCTCGGCCGTGGCCTCGGGATCCTTGAAGTATCCGAGCATCACATTGTTGCCCCGCAGCACGATCTCACCCAGCGTTGTGCCGTCCGCCGGGACGTCGACCATGTCCAGATCCACGATGCGCGCCGTCTCGGCCTGCAGCATCCCCACTCCCTGCCGTGAGATTTTCACGGCCCGGTCCTGGGGGGACAGATCATCCCACTCTGACTGGTACTCGCAGATCGTGTAGGGGCCGTAGACCTCGGTCAGTCCGTAGACGTGCACCACGGTGATTCCGAGTGAGTCCAGGGACGTGATGATCGCGGGCGAGGGCGGGGCGCCCGCCGTCGTGATCCGCAGCGGTGCCGTGAGCTCGTGCGCCTGGGGCGCTTCGGCGATGATGCTGCACACCGTGGGGGCGCCGCAGAGGTTGGTGACGCCGAGGGTGTCGATGGCGTCCCAGACTGCGTCCGCGCGCACGGCGCGCAGGCAGATGTGGACACCCGCCACGGCGGTCACTGCCCACGTCGTGCACCAGCCGTTGCAGTGGAACATTGGGAGTGTCCAGAGATAGCGGGTGTCGCCGGTGAATTGATTGTGGATGGTTTCCCCGAGTGAGTTCAGGTAGGCCCCGCGATGTGAATACAGCACACCTTTGGGCTTGCCCGTTGTTCCTGAGGTGTAGTTCAGCGTGATGGGGGCGCGTTCGTCCTGGACTCCCCACGGGAGATCTGCGTCCGGGCTGCCCGGGGCCGCGAGGAAATCCGCATACCGGGTGGTGGCCATGCCCGCCGGGACCACCGGATCGGGGATGGTGCTGTCGGGCACGTCGATCACGTCAATCAGCTGTGTCAGGCCAAGGTCCAGCCCCGCCACGGTGCCCAGCAGTTCCGAATCGGCAAACAGCAGCCTGGCCTCTGAGTGTTCCAGGATGTACTGGAGTTCCCGGGCGGTCATCCGCGTGTTCAAAGCCACCAGGACGCCCCCGGCGAGGGGAACGGCGTAGTGGGCAATCAGCAGTTCAGGCACATTGGGACACAGGAAGGCCACGCGGTCGCCTGGCTGGATCTTGCTCCTGATCACCTTGGCCAGCTGTTGGGCTTCGGCGGCGAAGTCCGAGTAGGTGTAGGAGCGGTCGCCGTGGATAATGGCCTTCTTATGTCCGAAGACCTCGGCGGAGCGCTGGAGGAACCGCAAGGGGCTCAGCGGAGTTTCGTTGGGACTCTCGATGGTGGTCATGGCGGATCCTTTAGGCGAAGGCGCTTTGTCCGGTGACATCGCGGCCGATCAGTAGGGTCTGAATGCTTTGCGTGCCTTCATAGGTATGGATGGATTCGATGTCCAGCAGGTGCCGGATCACGTGGTTTTCCAGAAGGATGCCGTTGCCGCCCAGCATGTCGCGGGAAATGGATGCCAGCTCGCGGGCCTTGCGGGTGTTGTGGTACTTCGCCATCGCGGCCTGGGTGGGGCGCATCAGACCGGCCGCATCAAGACCCGCCAGGTGGACACAATGCAGCTGCATGCTGGTCAGCTCCGAGAGCATGTAGGTCAGCCGTTCCTGGACCAGCTGGAACTTTGCGAGCGGCTTGCCGAACTGTGTCCGCTGCGTGGCGTAGTTCAGCGCGGCTTCGTAGACGGCGGTGGCGTGGCCCAGGGCCGACCAGGCAACGCCCAGGCGCGTGGCAACAAGGACCTTGGAGGTGTCCTTGAACGTGCGCGCACCAGGGAGCAGATTGGCTTTGGGGATGCGGACGTTGTTGAGCCTGATCCGGGCCTGGTGTATTGCGCGGAGCGACGCCTTTCCGGTGATGGTCTCGGCCTCGTACCCCTTACGGTCCTGCTCCACCAGGAAGCCGCGGACATCTCCGGCGTCATCGCGTGCCCAGACCACGGTGATATCCCCCACCGCGCCGTTGCCGATCCACTTCTTCTCTCCGTTGAGGATGTACTCCTCGCCGTCGAGGGTGGCGGTGGTTTCCAGTGCCACGGAGTCCGAGCCGTGGTCCGGTTCCGTCAGGGCGAAAGCACCGAGCTTTTCGCCCCGGCCCAGCGGGCCAAGCCAGGTCTCGCGCTGGGCTTCGGACCCGAAGAGCGCAATCGAGCGCATTGCCAGGCCGCCCTGGACTGCGATCACGGTCCCGAGCGAACCGTCCCCGCGGGAGACTTCCATGTTGACCAGCCCGGCGGCCAGGGGCGACATCAGGTCCAGGCCCGGGACGTCAATGCCGTCGGCCAGCAGGTTCATGCTGCCCATCCGCTTCGCCAGGTGGGCGGGGAACTCGGCGCGCTCCCAGTAGTCGTTCATCTGCGGCATTGCCTCCGCGGTGAAGGCCCTGGCGCGGTTCCAGACTTCACGGTCGCGGGCAGGAATATTCGCAAAGACGGAGTAGTAGTCGGTGTCGAGTGGTTCGGAGACGTCATAGTCAGGCATGGCTTGCATCCTTAGCTGAGGAATTGAGGATCGGGCTGGAGGGAGGCGGCGCTTGTTGGGACGGTCCGCGCGCAGTGGCTATCCGGCAAAGCCGGGGCCGGGGTGGAAGTCCTGTCCCCACACGCGACGGGAGGCGCCGCTGAGGTCAAGCATCGGTGTGATGCCCCCCTGATGTTCCGGGAAGTTGGCGCCGAGCAGCATGCACAGATCCACGTCGGCGGGTCCGGCCACGACCTTTTCGGCCAGCATCAGGCCCACCTCTTCCGCCAGGGCATCCAGGATCCGCGCCCTGATGGTCTCCGCGCCGGGGGCCGGAAGGCCGACGCCGGCATTCGGCAGCAGGGCGGCCGCCCCGGGAAGCACGGTGCCCGATTTATCGAGATAGCCGCGCAGACGCGCCTCCGCAATGGCGGCCAGGCTGGTGCTGACATAGAAAGGGTCCGGATAGGCGGCGTGCATGGTCTCGCAGATATGCAGCTGGACGGCGGGCCCGATGAAACCCAGCAGGGTCAACGGGGTCATCGGCAGTCCCAGCGGATCCAAGGCGTGGTCTGCCAGTTGAACATCCGTCCCGTCATCAATGAACCGGAGAAGTTCGCAGAACAGCCGGCTCAGGATCCGGTTCACCACAAAGCCCGGCGTGTCCGTGACCAGGACCGCCGTCTTGCCCAGAAGCCGGGCGAGCGAACAGGCAGAGGCCACACTGACGTCGTCGTTGTCTTCGGTACTGATGATTTCCACCAGCGGCAGCACCGCCACCGGATTGAAGAAGTGCAGGCCCACCAGGCGTTCCGGATTGGCCAGGCCTCGGCCGATTGCTGCCACGGAGAGGGACGAGGTGTTCGTCAGCAGCAGCGCATCAGCGCGCACCAGGGGCTCTATCTCAGCGAAGACGGCCCGTTTGACGCTCAATTCCTCGAACACGGCCTCAATGACCACGTCGCAGTTCCGGAATTCGCGCTTGTCCACCGTTCCGCGGACAAGACTGCCAACTTCCCGCGCCGCCGTTTCAGTGAGCTGCCCGCGAAGAACCAGCTTGTCCAGGTGTCCGGCGATCCCGCTCAGTGCCGCATCCACCTTTGCCTGGGACAGATCGGTGATCAGCACCGGAACCCCAAGCTGCTTGGCGAAGAGCACGGCAAGCTGACTGGCCATGAGCCCGGCTCCGATGACTCCAACGCGTCGGACAGGGCGCGGGTCTGCGCCGGGCGCGCCCTGCGGCCCTTGCCGTTCGGCGGACAGGAGGGCGGCCGCATATGCGCCGGCCGACTTTCCGGGGACCCGGGAGACAGCTGTGCCGGCCCCCGCGGGCGTGGCAGTTTCAGCGACATTGTCAGGAACCATGCCACCGTTCTACCGTGAAACTGAGTCTCACGTCAATAGGTACTGAGTTTCAAGCGGGTGGTTGCGGCCCGGGGTGCGGCGTGCAGCCTCCGGCTGTGAATGCTCTTTTCATGACAACGCGCGGCCAGGCCGCCAAACCGTGGTCACGTTCGGACTGCACGATCTGCCGGATGCCATCCGACCATTGAGCTTCAGGCACCTCCCGGAAACCCAGGCGCCTGTAGTAGGGGGCGTTCCAGGGAACGTCTTCAAAGGTCGTCAGGGTCATTTCATCCAGGCCGTGCTCAGTGGCCCAGCGGGCAGCTTCCGCGATGAGCATCCGTCCAATACCGCGGCGGGCGTATCGAGGGTGGACGGTCACCTGCTCGATATGCGCGAACCGATCGACGACGTCGAGCAGGAGGTAGGCGATCGGATGGTCCGCGGAATCGGTGGCCACCCAGGCCCTGCCATCGTGCTGGTAAACGGCCAAGGCATCCAGGGCGGACGGCGGATCGTCCGCGATCGCTGGCATGCCGATCAGCCGGAACGCCTCGCCCGCGGCGGCCTCGATGCCGCGCATTTTCGACAGGTCCTCTGCCCTGGCATCCCTGATCATACGGACCAGTCAACCAGACGCGGAGGTACGGCCATCCGACACTCGAGGCAAGCCGGGCGGCCCGGCGGGAACCTGTCTAGACTGGCGAAATGAGGTCGAACTGGGGGATCTTTCGCTCTGCCGTCGTGCTGATGACTGCCGGCCTGCAGCTGACCGCTTGCGGCGGGACCGACGTCGTGTGCCCCGCAGTTGGCTGGGTCAGCACCATCACCGTGCGTCTCGAAGGCGACCTCACCGCCGTCGACGACGTTCAACTCTGCACCCCGGAGGGCTGCTCCGTTCCAGACGTCGCCGCGCCTCAACCCCCTTCACCAAAATCAGCGGTTCCCAGCTCACCGGGCGACCCCTCACCACCCACGGCCCCCTTCTCCGCCACCCGGACAGCGGTCAATTCCTGGTCGTTCACCGTCCGGGGCCATATGCCCGGCGAAATGAAAACCCGCGTGCTCGCCCAGGACGGCGCCCTGCTCGCCGAGCAGCAATACCAGCGGGAGTGGACCAGGGCCGGCGGCTCGGACGAATGCGGCGGTCCCATGACAACACAGCCCATTACCCTCCAGCTCCCGGGCCGCCAGCAGTGACCGCGGGCGCCCGCCGACGAAAGGACCGGACTTCGCCCTGGAGGAGTGCCCCATTTTCCAAGACGGCTCCGTCGGGGACCCGAAGCGCTGACCAGTTGCCGGTCAGGTTTCCGTTGCGATGGCCGGAAGCCGCGGCGTAGCATCCCTCCTGTCAGGCCATTCGGCGGGAGGATCCATGGACGGGTATGCCGAGCTGCGGGCGTTCCGCGCCGCCCACCCGTACCGCTCGCTGACAGTCGGCGGCGTCGAATGGAAGTACATCGCGGGACCCGCCACGCCGCACGCCGGGGAGGTTCCCGCCGCAGCTGAGGAAGCCAGACCGGCGCTTCTGATCCTGGGCGGCGGATTCTCCTTCGGCGATTCCGCGTCTGGATCTGGCGGCACAACAGGACCGTGACGCCGCGCCGGCATTCGAGCGTCCGGAGGACGTGCTGTTGATCGCCGCTTCCTCGAAGGCCACCGTCGACGCTGGATGCCCGGCTTGCCTGTTTCCGTGCCAGCCACCCGTACCGAACGCTCGACGTCGACGGCGCCCGCTGGCGCTACGTTGCCGGCGGCTCGGACGGGCAGACGGTGCTTCTGCCCTCCGGGGGGACGAGGCTGCCGGACATGTACCTGCTGCTGATCGAAGCACTGGAACGCGACTTCCGCGTCCTCGCGCCGGCCTACCCCGCCGGGGCCGGCATCGCCGGACTCGCGGACGGTCTGGCGGCGATCCTCGACGCCGAGGGAGTCAGGCAGGCGGAATGTGCTGGGCTCCTCCTTCGGCGGCTTTGTCGCCCAGGCGTTCGCCCGCCGGCACCCCGAACGAGTGAGGCGCCTCGTACTCGCGAACACCGGGAGCCCGTCAGCAGCCCCGCTGCCTCTACTCCCGCTCCTCGTCCGGTTCCTCGCCCTCCTTCCGGAAAACGCCGTGCGTTCTCTGACCGGCTGGAACTGGCGCCGGTGGTTCGTCCCGGGCTCGCAAGCCGACGCGATGTTCTGGAACAAGCTGCTCACGGACATCCTCAGCCGGCCGGGCAAGAAGGACCTGCTGTCCGCCCTGCGGGAGATGAACGACTTCGCGCATCTGCCTGCCACAGGAGCACATGGGGCGCCCGCCCTCACGGCCTTGCCGGCGCGGGTACTGCTGATCGAATCGGAGCGGGACGAAGCGTTCTCACCCCAGGCCCGTGCGGGTCGCAGGGCCCTCTATCCCGGGGCGGAGGTCCAGCTGTTCGCGGGCGCCGGCCACGGTGTGATGGCAACCCGGGCCGCGGAGTACATCGACGCCGTGCGGGAGTTCCTGCGCAGACCCTGACTTTGGTTCCTCAGCCGGAGATGGTGGCCAAACCGCGGAACGTTCCGCCGGGCGGGAAGTGGTCGGCGCGTTCCTGGTGGGTGAGGCCGGTGGCGTGGGCGACGACGTCGGCGAGTCTGCCGCTCTGGGCGAAGGCTTCCCGCTGTCGGGTGGCACCCGTGCCGGTAGTGAGGATCCTTTGCAGTGACTCCGTCACGAAGGCGGCGTCCCCTGCCTCGTCGAGGGCGTCCCGGACATGGCCGTGGAGTGCGGCGAAGACATTTCTTGCGGAGACCGGCCGGTGCAGTACCGGGTGGAGGAGCTCCCCCTCCGTGCCCCAACGGCTTGCGCGCCAGGCTCCCTGGCGAAGGATCGCGGCGGGAACCATGTCTGGCGGCTGTCCGGCCTCCCATTCCCGGGCGGCGGTCTCCACCAGGGCCCGGACCAACGCGGCAATCAGTGCGGCGTCGCGGGCGTCAAGACAGACATCTGCCACGCGGATCTCGACGGTCGGGTGCCGGCTGGACAGGCGCGCGTCAAAGTCCGGGCTGGTGATTACTCCGGTGTCGGACAGCTTTTCCACCAGCGAGTGGTAGGCCTGTGCCGATCCGAAGACATCCGTTGGCCCGGCAGTGGACCACCGGTTCCATGCCTGGGTGCGGAAGCTGGCGTAGCCGCTGTCTATGCCGTTCCAGAACGGGGAGTTTGAGCTCAATGCTATGAGCGGCGGCAGCCAGGACCTGATCCGGTCCAGGACCGCGACGCCTTCCTCATCGGAGCCCACGGAGACATGGACATGGAACCCGCAGGTCAGCTGCTCGCGGGCCGTCAGAGCGAACTTTTCCATCAACGCGTCATAACGGTCGTTGCTCGTCGGGTGCGGTGTGACCGCCAGCGGGGACGTGGCGAGGGCAGCGATCCTCGCGCCCGCTTTACGGGCAAGCGAGTCGGCATGGGCCCGGCCCGACCTTATCTCGGCCGCAAGTCCGCTCAGGCTGTAATGCGGGTGGGTGATGACTTCGAGCTGTTCCTGGTGCAGCTCGGCTGCCAGCATCTGGAGAGGCGCCGGGTGGTCCATGGCCTGGTGGGCGGGTTCATGCAGGCGCAGCATCTCTCCGGCCAGGGGCAGGGGGTACCCGCTGTCGGGATCCACGATCAGGAATTCTTCTTCAACACCAAAAGTACGCACAAGCTAAGTGTGACGGACATAAGGGACCCGCGGCGACCACGAGTCAGTATCCGCGCGCAGGGACGAACCGTGGCCCAGCCGGATGCACCGCACCACGGGATGGAAGTAGACCGGCAAGGGCACTTCCGCGCTGAGGGCGGCGGTAAACGTTGTGTGCCCGTGGCGTGTCACGGGAATGCCGAACCGGCCATCTTTCAGAGCGCGCTCCAGTGCTGCGTCCACTGCGGCGTTCAGGTTACATTCAATGAGATATGGCCCGCTTGCCTCTACGAGAGAGATCCATTCGTCCTCGCCGGGGCTGGTCATTCAGCGGTCCCTGCCGTTTGTTCCCGGGCCGTTTCGCTTTTCGAATCCTGTTCCTCGACCGAAGCAGCCCGGAGTAGCAATTCGCGTGAAGCAATTTCGATTCCCAGGGCAGTCGAGGCAAGATCCTCCAGGGCGTCCTGAATCCACACCACGGCAGTCTCGTCGGCTGGTTCAACTGCTTCTTCGGAGGACTGGGCTGCCCTTAACAACGAGTATCGTGCCACCTTCTTCTTGAGCGTCTCCGCGAGGACTTCGATCTCTGCCAACAGCTGATCCCGCCAGGCTCCAAAATTTTGCACGCTACTGAGGCCTCCGGTGGACGAAGGCTGCTGGTCAAGACCGGGGACCTGTCGCCTCCACAAGGATTCGGCAAGTTCGGCCGCCAGCACCTGTCGTGCCTGGCCCGGCGGCGCCGGTACCTGCGCCACATCATCGGATTGGCCCTGCTGTTCGTTCGCCTTCGTGCGTTGGGGACGCGGATTCTCAATGAGTGCCCCGGAACGATGGAACGGGTGCACGGAAGCGGCGCTATGGTTGGTGTTGCCTGGCATCAGTGGAATCCTCATGGATAGTTCGCCGGATAATGGCGCTACCGGGGTCCAGGGCAACACCCTCACTTTAGCTGAAGTTGAATCAAGACGGTACGACGCATTTTCCCGGAGGTATTGCAATGACGCAACAGGGCGCGCCCGGGGCGGGTCCCTGCAGCCGTGACAGCAGTGCCAGAAAAGGGGAACTGCTGCCGCCATCTGGCTCAAGCTGTGGCAGGCATAAACTGAACCAAACACCTTAGGTTCCATCGCGATTGATGGCACTCCGACCAGGCCGAGGAGGCGCGACCCTATGGCCAGTATTTTGTACCGGACGACTGAGTGGCACGGGTCTCCTCCAGTGGGACGCCTCGGTTTCATGGATTTAACTGGTCCGGTCGCCCGGCATGGCTGATGGCACAGACTCAGCGGCTGAGGGACTTGATCCCGACCTCTGCAGCGGGTTCCTGAAGTCGTTGCCGATCTCCGGTGCCGCGATCTCAGTGTTCGCCGGACTGGCGCCGGAGACAATTGTGTGTGCCAGCGACGCAGTCTCTGCAAGGATCGATGAGCTGCAGTTCGACCTGGGGGAAGGCCCGCGCTGGGAAGCCCTGCAAACCCGCAGACCCGTACTTCTGCCGGATGTGCGCAGGGGGCCGCATGCCGCCTGGCCGGTCTTCGCCAAATCCCTATTGGAGCTGGATGTTGCGGCCATCTTCGTTTTCCCGCTCGCGCTCGGCGCCTTGGATATCGGCGTCGTGGAGCTTTACAGTTCTGACTCCGGCCCCTTGAGCCCGGCAAAGCAGTCCACAGCCCTGCAGCTCGCCGACACCGCGACCTGGCAGCTGCTGCGCCAGCTCCTGACCCTCCCACCCGAAGATGGCTCTTACTCACCGCCGGATGGATCTCCCCTGTCACGGCGCGAGGTACACCAGGCTACCGGGATGGTCCTGGCACAAGCCGGGACGACTGCCCGGGATGCCCTTCTGCTGATGCGGGCGCACGCATTTGCCCATGGACGTACTGTCCGGGAGGTCGCCCGGGACGTGGTCAGCAGAAGCCTTGACTTCACTTCCGGGAGCGGCTGAGTTGGGCGCGTGCAGTAGAATCCGGATATGGCGATGATAAGCCGCGCCGGACGCGTGAGTGCCGCTTTCGTTAAAATTGCGGGCACACTTGTGGCGGACTACGACGTCTTCGACCTCCTCCATACATTGGTGGATGAATCAGTCGGCATTCTTGATGCCGCCGCCGCAGGACTCGTGCTTGTCGATCCGTCCGGAGACCTCCAGGTAATGGCCTCAACGAGCGAGGAAAGCCAGCTGGTGGAAGTCCTGCAGCTCGAGGCTGGTGCGGGTCCGTGCGTGGACTGCTACCGGACCGGAGCCGTGGTAACTATCGATGACATCGCGGCGCAGGGCTCCCAGTGGCCCCTGTTCCAGTCCTCTGCGTTATCACAGGGCTTCCGGTCCCTGCACGCCGTCCCAATGCGCCTGCGCAGCCGGACCATCGGTGCCTTGAATCTCTTTGGCCACGAGGCCGGTCCCCTGACCGCCGATGACGCCGGAATTGCACAGGCTTTCGCTGACGTGGCAACCATCACCCTCCTGCAGGAACGCGCCGCGAGGGAAAGTGCCCTGATCAACGAACAGTTGCAGCGCGCTCTAAGCAGCCGCATCCTGATCGAACAGGCCAAGGGCGTGATCGCGCACACCTCCAGTGTCGACATGAACGCGGCATTCGCGCTGCTGCGCGGCTACGCCCGCGCCCATAACCAGACCATCTACGACACGGCTGACAAGATCATCAACCGCCGAATTACCCTCTGATTCGAAAGCAAGGGTTGTCAGGCTGCGGTGGCCGGGGTGATGGTGACATCGAAGCCGAAGCTGTGGTGTTTGTGATGGCAGTGTTTTTGGCTTTGAGCGGGTCCGGGCGGGCAACGGACTCGGCGGGGGGACTTTCGGACCTGAGGTTCTTGGCGGTGCGGTCGAAGGATTGGGGTTGAACATAGGGGATTGCGATGGAGACCAAGTTGCTGACCGAGCTGCACATCGACGCTCCGGTGGAGACCGTGTACGCGTTCTTGGTGGACATGGAGAACACCAACCGCCTCAAGACCTCGTTGATGGGCGGCACCGTTCAGACGGTGGAGAAGACACCGGACTGGGTCGGCACCACGTACCGGATGTTCCGGCACCTGTTTGGTGGGCTGTACTACGAGGTCAGGGCGCGCAACGTCGAAGCCGTGCCGAACGAGCTCCTCGTGCAGACCACCGAGGGGTGGATCATGAAGCAGCCAATGTCGGGCACCCACGTCCTGCGCATGCGGCCAGAGGGATCCGGGACACACCTGACGATCGAGATCGCGCCGCCGGGAATCGCGCGCATCCCGATGCTCGGCCCCCGCCTGGCAGGCCGGATCGAGAAGGCGATGGCGCGCATGCACAAGCCAATGGACACGGAGATCAAAGAGTTGCTCGAAAGCCACACTGCGGGGTAGTCGACCAACCTCGGCTGACGCAGCGAAACGCCCACCACCGGCGCATGGAAGAATTCACTTATGACTAGCGATAATGATGCTGCCAACCTTCCGGAGTTTATGGACGCACACGGCGCGGACGCCTCGACTGAAGCCGGCCGTGGTTGGGACCATATCGGGGCCATCATTGTCGATGCCACGTTGCAGCGGCGGCAGAACTACCACGAGACCGTCAGGCCGCGCGTTGTTGCTCTGGTTGCGGCATGGCCGGATGCCGCCTCAACCAGCGGATTCCGCCGGCACCTCGATACGGGGAAGCTCTCGGATGTGATCAACTGGCCCTCGCCGGGCCGTCTGGCCCAGGTGGAGGACATCACGTGCGTGCTCGAGCGTCAGGGCATCGAGACGGTCATGGAACTCCGAGCCGCACTCGGTGACCCGGCCAGGAGAACCGTTCTCCGGGAGGCCCTTGCGGGCGTCCGGCATGTCAGTCCCAAAACGCTGGATTACATCGACACCCTGAGCGGAATCTAAGCCCCGCAGCGCCCCGCGGACTATTTTCACCGGCGTCGGAAGCCCATCCCCGGCCCACCGCGGACAGGGAGTACTTAACCCCGACCGTTGACGACGTCCGCCAGCCAGGTGATGGCGGCGTTCCTGGAGGTGAAGAACTCGTGCGGGTACAGGGTGTGCCGGCTCATGGCGGCCGCAACCACGCGGTCCACGGCACTGGATCCGATGACCGCGATGGCCAGCACACCCGTGGTTTGTGCGAACTCGTACCTGGCCGCCGCGCTGATCTCCACATCGGTCATTTCGGAGAGCATCGGCATCGGAGTGCCTCCGCTGATTCGTTCCACGGCCAGCATGGCGTCCTTGGCGTCGTCGACGTCAACAAATGAACCGGGGCGCCAGACGGATTCAATGATCCCCGCGCGCACGCTCAGGGAATTCTTCCCTTCGGCGGCGACAGCTTGTACAGGAATCATTGTGTCATTCTAGGCCTGAGCTGCGACGATGCTCTGCAGCGTGGCCCGGCGCGCTCCAATCAGCGCCTTATTCCCCGCCAGACAGCGCCTGCCGCTGCGGCCACAGCGTCACCGATTCCAGCGCGGACAGTGCCCGGGCCATGGCCTGGGCCTCCGCCGTGAACAGATGCCCGTGGACCCGCTGGCTGCACAGCCGCAGCGCCTGGCCGCGGTCCAGGCCGAACCAGTCCATCACCGTGTCGATGCCGTGCGGGCTGAGCCGCCAGGTCTTATCCGCGTCCTTGACGATCGCATCCTCGATCGAGACCGCCTCACGGCGGGAGTCGTGGCCGTCGATGATGTCCAGGACGGCGGGCACCTTCCCGGCGTCGTACCCGGCCTCGGCGAGAATCCCGGCGGCGAGCCGGGCGCCCTCCTTCTCGTGCAGCAGCACCAGGTCCGGCCTGCCGCCGCCGGGTGCAATCGCCTGCAGAACCTCCGCGGGGGGCACCTGGGACCAGCCGATGTCGTGCAGCATGATCGCGGGGAGGACGACGGCGGCGTCCGCCTCGGGATGCGCCTCCAGCAGGGCCCGGGCCAGGCCGAAGGCGTAGAGCGTGTGGGCGTCGTTGTCGCGGACCGTCAGATACCGCGCCGCAAGATTCCAGATGCCGGCGAGTTCCGGTTCCAGGCCGATGACACCGTCGGTCTCCGCCTGGATCCCGGCGGAAATGTCCAGGCCGGAAAGGTTGGCTTGGGGCTGCAGTTTGGTCATCCTGCCAGCGTGCCCGCCGAACCGGCCGCGGGCAAGGACCGCTTTCCGCCCAGCGGAACCGGCAGGGACCCGGCCGGTTCGCACCGGCCGGGTCCCTCGTCTGGCTCCTTGCCGCGGCCGCGTGGACTAGCTCAGCGTGGAGGTGTCGATCACGAAGCGGTACCGCACGTCGGAGGCCAGCACACGCTCGTAGGCCTCGTTGATCTTCCCGGCCGGGATGACCTCGATCTCGGCGCCCAGCTTGTGCTCGGCGCAGAAGTCGAGCATTTCCTGGGTCTCCCGGATGCCGCCGATCAGCGAGCCGGCGAAAGACCGGCGGCCGCCAATCAGTGAGAAAACGTTGAGGGAGAGCGGCTCCGCCGGGGCGCCGACGTTGACCATGGCGCCGTCGACGGCCAGCAGGGACAGGTAGGCGTTCAGGTCGATCTTAGCGCTGACCGTATTCAGTATCAGGTCGAAGGATCCGGCGAGCTGTTCGAAGGTGGACGGATCGTTGGTGGCGAAGTAGTGGTCCGCGCCCAGGCGCAGGCCGTCCTCCTGCTTCTTCAATGACTGCGACAGCACGGTGACCTCTGCGCCCATTGCGTGCGCGATCTTGACGGCGACGTGGCCCAGCCCGCCGAGGCCGACGATCGCGACCTTCTTGCCGGGGCCGGCGCCCCAGTGGTTCAGCGGCGAGTAGGTAGTGATGCCCGCGCAGAGCAGCGGCGCCGCGACGTCGAGCTCCAGTGCCTCCGGGATCCGCACCACGAAGTCCTCGGTGACCACAACATGCGTGGAGTAGCCGCCCTGGGTGACGGTTCCGTCGCGGTCCACAACACCGTAGGTTCCGATGTTGCCCTTGACGCAGAACTGCTCTTCGCCCTTCAGGCAGTTCACGCATTCGCGGCACGAGTTGACCATGCAGCCGACGCCGACCCGGTCGCCGACGGCGTGCTTGGTGACGGCCGGGCCGACCTCGGTGACGAGGCCGGCGATTTCGTGGCCCGGTGCGAGCGGGTACTGCTGGGGGCCCCAGTCGCCGCGGACGGTGTGGATGTCGGAGTGGCAGATGCCGGCGAACTTGATGTCGATCAGGACGTCGTGCGGGCCGATGTCGCGGCGCTCGATGGTGGTCGGAACGAGGGGTTCCGTCGCGGAGGTGGCGGCGTAAGCGTTTACGGTAAGCATGGATCTCCTGCTTGTGGATGGTGTGGGGGGTGCCCCGGCGTCCGGCACCGGTCAGGTGCGGCCTTTCGGCCCGGTCGTCATCGGGGGCACTATCCATCAAACACTACTCGGCGGCCGGTGAGGGAGTCCCTGCTGTGAGGGGTACTGGCAGGGACTCCCCTACTGCGCCAGCCTCTACCGTTGAAAGTATGGACAACCAGAGCGAGACGCGGGACTTTTTGGCGACCCGGGGGGCGAAAATCACCCGGAATAGGTGGATCTTCCCGTCCACGGCGGCAACCTCCGGTGCCCGGACTGCGCCGGGGCGAGGTCGGCATGCTGGCCGGGGTCAGTGTCGAGTATTACACCCGGCTGGAACGGGGAAACCTCTCCTGGGTCTCCGAGGGAGTCCTGGAAGCCCTGGCGCGGGCGCTGCAGCTGGATGAGGCGGAACAGGCCCACCTGTTCGATCTGGCCCGGGCCGCCAGCACCAGCCGCAAACCGCAGCGCCGACGCCCCGCCACCCAGCCCGGCTACGCGCTGTATTCCGAGATGTACGCCAGCCCGGTCCGGCCGGCCAACCACGCCCGTTCATCTTCCTGGACAACCGTTCCTACGGGTTCTACCCGGACTGGGAGCGCGCCGCGAATGACACGGTGGCGATCCTGCGGACCGAGGCCGGCCGTGACCCCTTCGACCGTGGCCTGACCGACCTCGTCGGGGAACTTTCCACGCGCAGTGAGGAGTTCCGCACCCGGTGGGCGGCCCACAACGTGCGCCAGCATTACACCGGACTCAAGCAATTCCGGCACCCCGCGGTCGGGGACCTCCGTCTCATGTACGAGGGCCTGGATCTCGCGGCCGACGCCGGGCTGTCGCTCCTCGTCTACACCGCCGAGCCCGGTTCTCCCACCGGGGACGCGCTGCGGCTGCTGGCCAGCTGGGCCTCGACCCAACAGCCGGAGACGCAGCAGCCGCATCCCCCGGCGGCTGCCCGACCAGGTCCAGCACCGCTGCAGCAGCAACGACGCCGAGGGCATCGGGGCCACGGGGTGCATCAGATGCCATAGCCCACACGACAGCCTGGAGACCGTGCCTCTAGGTCGGAGCCGAGCCTGTAGAGGCCCAGGACCAAGCCGCGGCGGGCCGGCCCTTGCCCGTGGGCGCGGCCGGCGCCCTGCCCACGAGGTGTTCGTACTCCGGCTCTCGCCTCGGTTCTGGCCAGGTGGTCACAGGATCCTCGAGCCCAACTGCGGCGTGGAAGAACCCGCCCAGAAAGATGAATGAAATGACCAGGGCCGGCCCGGCGGCGCCATCCGGCTCCGCCCCACGCGGCGGACATAGCCGGTTTCCGCGGCAGTTTCGGACGGGCGCGGCGCGGATCCGGGGTGCGCGCGTCCGATTGCGCCGCGGAATCGTCGGTGATCAGTTCCCGGTCCGGGCCGGGGGAAGGTCGCGCGTGGCGTCCTGCAGGTTTTCGGCGTCCGGGGCCAGCTTCCGCTCAGGAGCGCTTGTTAGAATGGTTGGATGAAACTCCGCCTCGCCGCCCTGTCCGCTGCCACCCTCATGATTGCCCTGACGGGCTGCGGGCAGGTGCAGGACGCCGCGAACAAGGCCGTCAGCGACGGCGCCTCCCAGGTTGCCACGGCGGCCGGCAGCGAAGTGAAGAAGCAGGCCTGCACGCTCGTCGAGGACGGGCTGGTCAGCGTCAAGGACAAGGAACTGCTGGGCGGCCTGGCCGCCGGTGCCGAGACCGCGGGTGTTCCCGCCGAGATCACCACCCCACTGCGCCAGATCGCCGAGTCCGGCGACCAGGTTCCGGGCGATGCCGTCAAGGCCCTGCAGGACGCCTGCACCCAGTAGCCCGTCCGGGTGGAGCAGCGTCCTAGCGTTTGCCCTTTTTCCGTGATCCCTTGCCGCGGCCCTTGTCCGGGTTGGGCGCGTAGCGCTGCGCCACCTTGGGCTTCTTGACCGCTGGACCGCGCCGGTCCGGCTTCGGTTCCTTCTTGGGCTTTTCCTGCTGGGCGGAGGGCTGGCGGGAGCTCGCCGCGGTGCGGCCGCGGACAATCCCGATAAACTCCTCGATCACCTCGTCCGTGCTCTCGCTGGGCCATGCCAGGGCGATTTCCGTCGTCGGGGCCCCGGTCAGCTGGCGGGCCACGGTTCCTTTGACGTTAAAGTGGCGGGCCACGGACATCGGCAGGATCACCAGGCCGGCTCCGGAGGCCACCACCTGCAGGGCCATTTCCGCTCCGCCGAGTTCGGCGACGTCCAGGAACGTCTCCTCGGACAGGTCGGCGAAGGCCACCTCCTCGAACACGGAGATCTCGTGTCCTTTAGGTGCAACCACCACGGATTGTTCCTCGTACAGGGGGATGACGCTCAGGCCTTCGGGGTCCACCGGCAGCCGGACGAAGCTCAGGTCTGCGGAACCGTCGCGCAGCACGCTGAGCTGTGCGCCGTCGTCGGACATAAAGGAATGCAGCGGAACATCCGGCATCCGCTCTTCCCAGCGCCTGGTCCACTTGCCGGGCGTCACGCCGGCCACGTAAGCGAACCGCAGCTCCCGCGGTGCTGCTTCGGCCGGGACGGCGGCGGTTTCGTCGGGGGTCTGGGGTGTTTCTTCTGCTGCGGACACATGTTCACAGTACCGCCCGGGCTGGCACGGAGTTTAGTGCCGGTGCCCGGCCCGCCGCTGGCCGGATACCCTTGAAGCATGACCTCTGCAAACTCCCAGTCCATGAAGCCGGCCACCGTTGCCAAGAAGCTTGGCATCTACCTGCCCGCAACACCCCAGGAGTTCCAGGATTCGGTCATCACCCGCGCCGACTTCGCGGAGCTCCAGGCCAACCCGCCGGAGTGGCTCGCCGAACTGCGCCGCAACGGCCCGCACCCCCGCCCGGTGGTCGCGCAGAAGCTCAACGTCTCCATCAGCGGCCTGGCCCGCGGCGGCGTGGAGGAAGCGCTGACGACGGCCGAAATCACCGCGCTGCTGCAGGCTCCCCCGGCATGGCTGGTCGCCGAACGCTCCACCCACGCCGCCGTCCGCGCCGAGGCCCAGCGGGTCAAGGACGAGGCTGCGAAGAAGGACACCAAGAAGGCACACACCGCGGCCGAGTAGCGCCTCTGCCGTCCGGGCACGCTCCCGATCCCTGCGGGGGGGTGGGCCCGGGCTCAGTCCTGGTGGAGCTGGACGAAGTTGCCGCACCCGTCGTCGAACACCGCCGTGGTGCCGCCGGGACCGTCGGATGGTTCGGCCTGGAATATCACACCCTTGCCCGCGAGCCGCTTGTACTCCGCCGGGACATCCGTCACGCCCAGGACGATCGCGGGCATCCCGGCGTCGTGGAGTGCATTCATGTAGGTGGACCCGACCGGGTTGTCGCTGGGCTCCAGCAGAAGCCCGACGGATCCGCCGCCGGAGGCGGCCGGGTCCTTCACGATGTACAGGTTGTGTTCCGGCATGGCCATGAGGCTCTCAAAGCCCAAAGTCCCTGTGTAGAACTCGAAAGCGGCGGCGGGGTCCTTGACGTGAATGCTGCACATTTTCAGTCGCATGGCACCTAGGCTACGTCGGGACTGACCCCGCTGTGAACCGGACGCCCCGCGCCGGGCGCCCGCAAAGTTCCGGGACCATTGACGGCCCGCCTCCAATGGATTCCAATGGAATCAGCGGAACCGCGCCCGTCCGGGCCGGATCCCTGGAGGTGTCGTAATGCCGTCCCTGTTCGAACCCGCCCCCTTCGCGCTGTGGCAGTTGTTTGCCTTGGCTGTCGTCGTCGTGTGCGCGTCGGGAGCCTCGGTTTATCTCGTCCGCAAGCATGTGGCCGCCGACGGCGACGGCTTGCCGGATGCCGTGTTCTGGGACGTCTTCGCCGGGCTCGCCATCGTGGCGCCGGCCGTGATCCTCCCCGCTCTGGCGGCACCGTGGGCCGGCCTGCTGCTTGGCGTTCTCGCCATCGCCGCTGCTGCCGCCTCCTATTTCTGGACTCCCCGGGTCTTCAGCCGGCGCGAGGCCCGGCGGGCCTCCCGGGACATTGCGGCCAGCTATGAGGTGGCCGCGGCCCGGCACCGCAGCGCCCTGGCCCGGTGGCAGCGCTACGAACTGGACCCCGCTCACAGCATCGACTACCCCGCCATGAGTGACCCGCGGCAGCCGGAGACGGCGGCCCTGATCCGGGCGATGAAGGCCGCGCAGCGGCTCCGCGGCGGGACGGACGCCGGGTATGCCCCGGCGGTCGCCCGGCTGGAGCAGGCGCTCACCGACGCCGAACGGGCAGCCGGCGTCGGTCAGGTCACACCGAGGCGCCCCGCCGGACGTCCCACCTCGGACCCGGCGCACGGCTGACCCGCCGTCCGGCTCCCCGGTGCTGACCTCGTCAAGGCCTTCAACACCACGTTCGCGGGACCGCTGACGGCCGGGGCGAGGGGCGGCGCAGTTCCTAGAGTGCGACTGTGCCGCTTTCCCCCACGTTCATCGCGCTGTGCGTGACCTTGGATTTGACCCACTGCAGCACCGTCGCGGCAGTCCCGCCCGGGCTGGTCCAGTATTCGGCGGAGTCGGAATCGACGTGCAGCAGGACCACCTCCGGGGTGTCCGGGCCGTCCGGGAACCAGGCCTCGACCACCTGGTTCCAGAGCTCGTGGATCTTCTGGCGGTCGGTGACGACTTCAGCCGTTCCGGCCACCGACACCCATTCCGTGCCTTTGCCGAAGGAGACGTTGACACCCGGGTGCGCCCGGACATGGGCCACCTGGGAGGTGGTGGCGGACGTGAAGAACCACATGTCGCCGTCGTCCAACACATCCTGGACGGCGAGCGGCCGGCTGACCAGTACACCTTCTGCGTTGACGGTGGTGAACATCCCGATCCGCGAATCGTTGATGATGTCCGTAACTTTGCTGATGTTTTCTGCGTCCGACATGCTGCCACCTCGTTTTGGTTCCGAACGGGGGAAGGTCCCCCTCCCGCCAGCCTATTGGTGAGTCTGCTTACTTTCCAATGGCTGCCGGAAGGAGGACCTTCCCGGTGTGGTGGGGCGCGGGCCTAGTACCCTGTGGGCAGGACCTTGCCCTTGAAGAACTCCGGGCGGATTTTGGACATGACCAGCATGAGCACCACGCCCAGCAGGATCACGCCCATGCCCAGGATGAACACGAGGCCAACGCCGCCCACGGATGATCCGGAACCGTACGCCGGGTCCATGGAGTCATAGGCGGTCTTGAAGAACATCACCAGCAGGATGACGCCGCCCAGGAGCGGGGCGAGGAATTTGAAGAAGAATGCCCGTGCCCCGCTGAAGGCCTCGCTCCGGAAGAACCAGACGCAGGCCAGGGCAGTGATGCCGTAGTAGAAGCAGATCATCATGCCGAGCGCCGTGATGGTGTCCCACAACGCGTTCTCGGACGTGGTCCGGGTGATCACATAGAACCCCGCCGCGGCGATGGCCGCCGCGATCGTGGCGTAACTCGGGGACTTGAAGGTAGGACTGATCCGGCCGAACTTGGCCGGCAGCGCCTTGTAGTGGCCCATCGCCAGCAGCGTCCGGGCCGGTGAGACGAACGTCGACTGCAGGGAAGCGGCCGAGCTGCTGAGGATGGACAGGGACATCAGAATGGCAAACGGGCCCATGACAGGGCCGGCGAGGACGGCGAAGATGCTGCCCTGGTTTTCCGGGTTTCCGGCGCCCAGGCCTTCCTGGCCAACGCCGGCGTACGCGAGGGTGGCCAGGGCGACGGTCATGTAGATGATCACGATGACGAGCACGGTGACGGTGGCCGCGCGGCCCGGGGTCTTCTCCGGGTTGCGGGTTTCCTCGTTCATGGTCAGGGTGACGTCCCAGCCCCAGTAGATGAAGATCGAGAGGGAGACGCCGGCGGCGAAGGCAGAGAAGGATTCGACAGCGAACGGGTTGAACCAGTCGGGGGTGATGGCGGTGGCATCGAACGCTGTGCCGTTGGCGACGTGGCTGAAAGCTGCGACAGCGAACCAGCCGAGCACGAAGAGCTGGAACGCGACCAGCACGTACTGCACGCCCTTGGTGGTTTCCATGCCGCGGTAGGAGATCCAGCAGGCCAGCGTAATGAATACCAGTGTGGTGGCGATGTTCAGCGGCAGGTTCAGGGTCAGGTCAGCCAGTTCGGGGTTGCCGAACAGCTGGGCCAGCATGAGGTAGAAGAAGTCCACGGCCACGGCGGCCAGGTTGGACAACACAATGATCGTCGCGGCGATCAGCCCCCAGCCGCCCATCCAGCCGATCCAGGGGCCGAAGGCGCGCGAGGCCCACGTGAAGGAGGTTCCGGCGTCGGGCATGGCGTTGTTCAGTTCCCGGTAGCCGAACGCAACGAGCAGCATCGGAATGAAGCCCACCAGGAAGATGGCCGGTAGCTGGACCCCGACTACGGCGACTGTAGGGCCCAGCGCCGCGGTCAGCGTATAGGCCGGGGCAATACAGGACACACCGATGACGACGGCGCCGAGCAGGCCTACCGATCCGGCTTTGAGGCCCTTGGCGCTCAGTCCTGCGTGGGTGTCGTGCGAGGCCTTGGCCGTCACGCGTTCGGTGCTCATTGGGGTGCCTCTCCGGACATGTCATTCGACGTTGAATGGTTCTGGTGCTTGATTTCGTATCCGCTGGGAACCACGAGCATCGGCACAGGCAGGGCGCGCAGGATCCGGTTGGCCGTGCTGCCCAGGAAGATGGAACGGCCCTGGGCCAGTCGGCTCGAACCGATGACCAGAACCTCGCCGCCTTCCCAGTCGAGGCCGTCCACGGCCTCTTCGATGCTCCGGCCCTGTGCGACGACGACCTCCGTCTTTGCCACCAGCTGGACGCCCTCCGGGCTGACCGGCGCAGCTGCCGCGACGGTCTTCTCCGCGTACTCCCGGGCGGCCCCAGCCGCCGCGGCAGGGTCGCCGCCGTCGAGGGCAAGCAGTGACACCACCCGCAACGGGACCGCCCGCTTCGCCGCCATGCCGATGGCGAAGTCGAGCAGCTTCTCGGCTCCCGCCCGGGTTCCGAGTCCGCAACTGATCCGGGTCAGGGCATCCTGGTGGTCGTAGCCGTGGGGCGCCAGGGCCACCGGAACGGTGGACGCGTGAAGGAGTGCACTGGCCACCGAACCGATGGTGAACCGTTTGAACAGGCCGGTCCTGGTGGCCCCGATGACCAGGACGTCCGCCCCGAGGTCCTCGGCCGCCTCGATCAGCGTCCGGGCGTCCGAGTCACCGCTGCGGATGTGTGCCTGCGCCGGAACGTCGGCCGGAACGAGGGCCAAGGCCTCATCGAGCCATTCGCGCGCCTGCTTGTTCAGAAGGTTCTCGAAGCCTGCCTTGGGTGCATGGGCGGCGCCGAACTGCTGGACTTCGGGCACCACCAGGACGAGATCCAGGCTGGCACCGCGGCCTCGTGCCAGCGATACGGCCAGATTAACGGCATCGTGGCCTCTGGCATTGGCTGAATACCCCACTATGTAACGCAACTGGCCGTTCCTTTCTGAACTGCTGGGGTTGGGTGGGAGGTCCGGGCTAAGGGGAAGCCAGGGCGGTGCGGTCTGCGGCCGCGACGATCCGGGCCGCCGTCTGGCGTCCCATCCGGACCGCGCCGTCGACGTGCTGGTAGCCCTCGGCAGCGAGGTCCGAGGAGGACCAGTAGATCGGGCCGACCGGGGCGTGCTGGTCCTTGCCGTAGCGGTGCAGTCCCCCGAGGTCGTAGCTGGAGGCATAGGCGCCGCGGGTCCACTCCTCGGCGCCCCAGTCCGACTCGTAGTAGACCTCCGGTTCGAGGGCCTTGTCCCCCAGGAATCCGGCGATCGATTCGAGGATGGAGCGGCGGCGTTCCTCGGCGCTGAGCTCGAACATGGCATCGGCCTTCTCGTCCGAGACGAAGCCAACCAGGGTGCCGCGGGGGTCGTCGTGGTTGGTGTTGTCGTAGATCTCCTGGACCAGGGCGTCGGCGCCGAAGCAGGTTCCGGAGAGGCCGTCCTCGCGCCAGAACGGGGTGCTGTAGACGGCGTGCACCTTGATGACGAGGCCGAGTGACTGGTGCTGGTGCATCTGGTGCTGGCGGCGCGGCAGTGGCGGGTTGAAGGAGACCCGGGAGTAGAGGTTCGGCGGCACGGCCATGATCACGAAGCGCGCATTCACGGTGGCGCGCTCCGAGACAGCGGTCACCCGCTGGCCGGCCGTGTTTTCGTCAGTTCCTCCTGCGGAGGATGGCGCCCAGTTGATGGTGCGCACCGGACTGTCCAGCACGACGTCGTTACCCAGTTCCGCGGCGAGCCGCTCGGAGAGCTGCTGCATCCCGCCGACGACGCGCTTGTCCAGGATGAAGTCCTCATCGGTGAGGTTGCTGAAGGATCCGGCCGAGGCAGCCATCAGCACGGCCTGCAGGGCCGAGAACGCATGGGCCGGTTTGGTCAGCATGCCGCCGGCAATGAAGAGCCCGATGTTGTTGCAGGCTTCCTCGTCCGGGGATTTCTCCCGCAGCCAGTGGTGGAAGGAGATGGTGTCCAGCTCGCGGGCTTTGGGGTGGGCCCACGGCTCGGTGGGGCCGATTTCGGCGGCGAGGGAATCCAGCAGGGCGGTGAGCTTGTCCATTTCGGCGGCAGTGGTTTCGCTGACCGGGAAGGTGTCGCCCGTGTAGAGGGTGCGTTTGCCGTCGGATCCGATGTAGACGGATTTGCCGTCGCGGTAACGGGAATAAGTCTGAAGGGCGAGCTCGTCGAGGAGCGCCAGCAGTTCCGTCTGGTCCGGGGAGACCCACTGGCCGCCGATTTCCAGCATGGCGCCGTCAATCGTGTCGGTCCAGGTGCGGCCGCCGACACGGTCGCGCGCCTCCAGGACGGCCACGCTCAGGCCGGCCTTCTTCAGTTCCCGGGCTGCGGTCAGCCCGGCGGGGCCAGCTCCGACGATGACGACGTCGCGGTCAAGATCCAGCATGGTGTCCTCTCCGTGGCCGCTGTAGTGATGCGGACCACTAAATGAATGCCGTTCATTTAGGAAATACTATAGACCCTTCCGCGGCGTCAGGGAAGACCCCTGCCCAACAAATTCGCCGGGAAAGTGCCCGTAAAGTAGGGGTCACAATGGGAGCAACCACGACATCGACCGCAGAAAGGCCAGCCATGCCGGCATCAACCAGCGCCCCTGCAGATCCACACCGCCCCGACGCGAAACCGCGCCGCCGGGCGGGCAGGCCCGCTGCCGCCGTCCTCGACCAGGACGGCATTACGGCGGCGGCGCTGCAGCTCATCGGGAAGAGCGGCTATGACGGTTTCACGATGGCTGCCCTGGCGCGGACGCTGAACGTGGCGCCGTCGGCCCTGTATAACCATGTCTCCTCAAAACGCGATGTGCTGGTGCTGGTCCAGGACCACCTGACGTCTCTTGTTGATGTGTCTACCTTCGAGGCCGAACCGTGGGACCAGGCGGTACGCAGTTGGGCCTGGAGTTACCGCGACGTGTTCTCCAAGCACACGCCGCTGATCCCGGTGATCGCCGTACTCCCGGTGACCGACGCACCCAAAACGCTGGCCATGTATGAGGCCGTCAGCGCCGGGTTCAGCCGCGCGGGTTTCCCGCAGGGAATGATCATTTCTGCGATCGTGGCGCTGGAGTCCTTTGTCTTTGGCTCCGCATATGACGTCACGGCGCCAGCCGACATTTTTGACTCCGGCAGCATGGCGGACTCGACGCCGAACTTCACCGCGGCCGTCAAGCAACAGGACCTGGAGGGCTACGAAAGACCAGCCGACGTCGCCTTCAACCTGGGCCTGGAGGCGATGATCGCGCGCTTCGGGACGCTCCGCAGCTGACCGCTGGCCGGGACCTCCCGCGCGCCACCACCACCACCAAAGCAACGCGGGGTCACTTCCGGCCCATAATCGCCTCCGGGATGGGCGTGGAGTGACCCCGCGTTGCCCGGTCCGGGCATCCTTGGCGGCGGGGGAGAGCCTGCGCCAGCACTGCGGGGTTAAACGAAAGAACCCCGGTCCGAAGACCGGGGTTCTTACATTTGCGTGCGCGAGGGGGGATTTGAACCCCCACGCCCTTTCGGACACTGGCACCTGAAGCCAGCGCGTCTGCCGTTCCGCCACTCGCGCGCAACTTCTTCCACGTAGTTATCCGTCCAGAATCTGGCCGTGAACCTCGTGAAAGCAGCGAGATCAAGCATAACGGACAACTGCGGGAAAACACCAATCGGCCTCCGGAGGGGACAAGTCAGGACGTTCTGCGCCGGACGTCCGGGCGCCGGCAACACCCGGACGGGAACCTCACCGCACCACCTGGACGGCGTCTCCGCCCGGCACAGCGAACCGATGTCAGTGCACGTCAGGGCCGGTCCGGCGCAGTTTCCCGGCGGGGAGTGGCGACGCCCATTAAGGCCATTCCCAGACTCGCCCCGTAGTATCTGATGTAGGAATGCCCGTTAACAGCGGGCTCCCGCAGATGTGGGAAACAGAGTTCCGGAACGAACGCTGCCCTGCAGCCGTCACGAAAGGAGAAGGACCATGGGATTGCTGGACAAAGTCGAGCGCGGCATCGAAAAGGCCGTCCGCGGAGTCTTCTCCACCGGTTCTCGCGCCCAGGTCGAGCCTGTCGAGATCGCCAGCCACCTCCGCCGCGAGGTCGACAACAAGGCCATCACCATCGCCGCGGGACGGACCCTCGCCCCCAACGTCTTCGACGTCCTCCTCAGTGATGACGACTTTCTGCGTGCCCAGGAATGGGGCACCCCGCTGGCTGAAGAACTCTGCGACGTGGTCATCAACCACGTGCGCAGCCAGGGCTACACCCTCCAAGGTCCCGTCCGGATCAGTTTCTGCCGTGACGGAGACCGCCGCGCCGGCGACTTCGAGATCAAGTCCCGGACCGAAAAGACCTCCTCCCCCGCCCAACCGGGCACGCACACCGGAACGCCTGCCGCGCCGACGCGCCAGCCCTCCCGGATGCAGCCCGTGCTGGACATCGACGGGCAGCGCTACTCCCTGAACGCGTCGGCAATCGTGCTGGGACGCTCCTCCGACGCAGACATCCTTATTGACGACACCGGCGTTTCCCGCCGCCATCTGGAAATCCGGACGGGCCCGGGCACTGCCCAGGCCGTGGATCTGGGCTCCACGAACGGCAGTTACGTTAACGGCCACAAGATCGTGGGCTCCTCGGAACTCACCGACGGCTCCACGATCACAATGGGACGGACCAAGATCATCTTCCGACTTTTGCCCGCCAGCCCAGGCGGCCGCCAATGAGCGAACTGACCATCACGGCCCTGCGCTTCGGTTTCCTCCTGCTCCTGTGGGTGCTGATTTTCAGCATCGTTGCCGCTATGCGCCGCGACCTCATGGTCGGACGCAAGGCAGCAGCGGGCGCCCCTACGGCGCGGCAGGTCCGCAAGAACCCTGCCTTGGCCGAAACGGCTGCCCCCGTCAAGCAGCAGCCCCGCCGGCTGGTCGTGACCGAGGGCCCGCTCAAGGGCACCACGATCCCGCTGGCGGCAAGCCCCATCCTGCTGGGCCGCGCACAAGAAGCCACCCTGGTGCTGGAGGACGACTATGCCTCGGGGCGGCACGCCCGCCTGTTCCCGCAGGGCAGCCGCTGGTTCATCGAGGATCTTGGCTCGACCAACGGCACCTATCTGGCCGACCAGCAGCTCACCAGGGCACTGCCCGTAGAGCTGGGTGTTCCCGTGAGAATCGGCAAGACGGTCATTGAATTGAGGCCATAGCCGTGGCTGCCCCGGATCGCCCCGCAGACAGGGCCGAAGGCACAACAACTGCCCCCGAGCGGCCGCTCATCATGCGCTACGCCGCGCGTTCCGACGTCGGCCGGGTGCGCGCGAAGAACGACGACTCCGCCTACGTCGGCCGCCGCCTCGCCGTCGTCGCCGACGGCATGGGTGGACACGCTGGCGGCGACGTCGCCTCTGCCGCCACGGTACTGGACATGATCCATCTCGACAGCGACGATTACGACGGCGACGCCGGCACCGTCCTGGCCGACGAGATCCAGACCGCCAACTCGCTGCTGTCCGAACTCGTCCACATGAACCCCAAGCTGGCTGGCATGGGGACCACCGTCACCGCCCTCCTGCTGGCCGAGGGAAAGCTGCACTTCGCCCATATTGGCGACTCCCGCGCGTACCGGCTCCGGAACGGCGAATACAAGCAGGTCAGCGTGGACCACACCTTCGTCCAGCGCCTCATCGATGAAGGCCGGCTCCGCCCCGAAGAAGCGGAAACGCACCCGCACAAGAACGTCCTGATGCGCGTCCTCGGAGATGTTGACGCCAGCCCTGAGCTGGACCTGGCAACGCTCGAGGTCGAACCGGGTGAGCGCTGGCTGCTCTGTTCCGACGGTCTGAACTACGTCGCGGGCCACGTCGTGGAGCGCACCGTCCGGGAGACCAGGGACCTGCGTGAATGCGTCGAACTGCTGGTCGATCTCACCCTGGAGGCCGGTGCCCCGGACAACGTCACCGTGGTGATGCTGGAAATCGTTGAACAGACCACCGACGACGTCCGGACCGCCGCCGTCGAAATTGTCCCGACCACGCCGCCAGCCGGCGGTTCCCCCGAAACGGGCGAGCCCCCAACCTCCACCGACCCGCACCTGGGTGAGCATCTGTCCGCCCAGGTGCTCCGGCAGGAGCTTGCCGGCCGCCCGCACGAACTCGTGGGTGCCGCCGCGGCCGCCGCGCAATCCGGCTCCATCCCCACTATTGCGGGGCGCACCATGGCCCGCCGGGCGGCAACAGTCCTGACCCACAAGTCGGAGCAGACACGGGAGGAAGGCGAAGAGTTGCGGCAGGCCTTCCGTCCCCGCCCCCTGGTGACAGTCTCCATTGCCGGGGCCGTCGTGGCACTTCTCACAGTGGGCCTGTGGCTGGGTTACGCCTGGACCCAGACCCGGTACTACATCGGCGAGCACGACCAGCATGTGGCCATCTTCAACGGGGTCTCCCAGCGCCTGGGCCCCATCCAGCTCTCCACCCTCGAAGCGGTGACCGAAATCCGGATGTCAGATCTCCCCGCATTTTCCCAGCAGCGGGTCCGCCAGACCGTGCCGGCCCGGGACCTCTATGACGCCCAGCGGATCGTCAAGAACCTTGAGCGCACCGGCACCACCGCCCCCGCGGACGAACTCATCACCCCGTCCCCGACCCCCGCCACCCCCGGCGCGACACCGGATCCCAGTGCCACGGCGGATCCGGCCGTGACGGCGAGTCCCGGCGCGGCCGGGACAACGGCGCCGTCGCCGGCCGCGACGGCACCGATCCGAGAGGGGGGACAATGACACCCGTCGATTCCACGCCCCGGCCGCGGCGGAACGTTGAACTGGTCCTGCTGGTACTGGCCCTCGCCGTCGGCATTGGGGGCAATGCCCTGGTCGCGGTGGACCGGCAGCAGGCGTTTGATGCCGATTTCTGGTTCCAGTCGAGCCTGCTCGCCGTCGCTGCCCTGGCCTTCCACATCGTCCTGCGTATTCGGGCGAAATATGCCGATCCGGTAATGCTTCCGCTGGTGGTGGCGCTCAACGGCCTCGGCCTGGCCATGATCCACCGGCTGGACCGGGTCGGGGAGGATACTGGCAACAACCAGCTGCGCTGGACCCTGGTGGCCATGGCTGTTTCGATCGCCGTCATCTGGCTCCTCAAAGACCACCGGATACTCCGCCGTTTCACCTATATTTCCCTGGCCGTCAGTGCGTTCCTGTTGATCCTTCCACTGGTTCCCGGCATAACGGCCGGCGAAATCCTGGGCGCACGGGTCTGGATCAAGGTCGGATCGATGACCTTCCAGCCCGGTGAAATCGCCAAGATCACCCTCGCTATATTCTTTGCCGGGTATCTATCCTCGAACCGCGACCTCATCCTGCTGGCGGGCCGGAAAGTCGGGCCCATCCAGTTTCCGCGGTTCAAGGACATGGGCCCCATGATCGCCGCCTGGCTCGTGAGCATCGGCGTGCTGATCTTCCAGCGGGACCTGGGCTCGTCGATCCTGTTCTTCGGCCTCTTTCTGGTGATGATCTACGTCGCCACGAGCCGCATCAGCTGGGTGATCATCGGCGTCGGACTCATCGCTGCCGGCGGGTTCGTCGCATCCCGCGTGTTCTCCCACGTCGGTCTGCGGATTGATGGCTGGATCAACGCCTTCACCGACGAGGTCTACGGCCGGGCGTTCGGCGGCAGCCTGCAGATCGTCGAAGGGCTGTTCGGCATGGCCAACGGCGGGCTGGTCGGCACCGGACTCGGCCAGGGACGCCCCAACCTCGTTCCCTTCGCCAACAGCGACATGATCATTGCCTCCTTCGGCGAGGAACTCGGGTTGATTGGGCTCTTCGCGATCGTCCTGATGTACCTGTTGCTCTTCACCCGAGGCTTCCGTGCCGCGCTCGGCACCCGTGACGCCTTCGGGAAGCTGCTCGCCACCGGGCTGTCCTTCGCCATTGCGCTGCAGTGCTTTGTCGTGATCGGCGGCGTCACCCGGCTCATTCCCCTGACCGGCCTCACCACGCCGTTCCTCGCCGCCGGCGGTTCCTCGCTGCTGGCCAACTGGATCATCGTCGGACTGTTGCTGATGATCTCGCATACGGCACGCGGCCCGGTGGACACTACACCGCTGGCCCCCGGCGAGGAACCCGACCCACAGGAAGTATTGCCTGCCATGGATTTGAAGCCGGCCACCACACCCGGCACCGCACGGAACAGTCCGGACGCCCCCACCGAGGCGGTGACGCTGTGAACCAAGCCATCCGCAATGCCTGGATTGCCGCGATTGCGATGTTCGTCCTGATCTTCGGTGCCCTCAGCTACGTCCAGGTGGTTGGAGCGGACGAGCTGGAGGCCAATGCCTGGAACAAACGCACCCTCCTGCAGAACTACTGCAACGACCGCGGCGCCATTATTGTGGGCGGCGTTCCGGTGGCCGAGTCCGTGGCTGCCGCGGAGAGCTGCAAGTTCCAGCGCACCTACAACCAGCCGGAACCCTACGCCGGAATCACCGGCTATTTCTCCAGGAGCTTCGGCGTGACCGGGCTCGAGAAGACGATGAACCAGGAGCTCGCGGGCAGCTCCGACCAGCAGTTCCTGGACCGTGTCGGCCAGCTCTTCCTGGGCAACCAGCCCAAGGGTGCCTCCGTGGAGCTCACCCTCGATCCCAAGATCCAGAAGCTCGCCTTTGACCTCATCCCGGACGGCCAGCGCGGGTCGATCGTGGTGACCAGTCCGAAAACCGGCGCGATCATCGCCATGGTGTCCAAACCGTCCTACGATCCCAACCTGATCGCCACCCAGGACCCGGTGGCCGAGGCCGCCAACTTCGCAGAGCTGAACAAGATCCCCGGGATCAACCTGAACCAGAACGTCAGCGGACCCACCGGGGAGCTGCTGGCACCGGGCTCAGTCTTCAAGCTCATCGATACGTCCGCGGCACTCAAATCGGGCAAGTACAACAAGGACAGCGTTCTGCCCAACCCGGCGGAGATGTCCTTCCCGGGCATCGAATACACGCTGCCCAACTATGCCGGCGGCAACTGCTACACCCGCAGCACGGCGACTTTTGCCTTCGCCCTGCAGCAGTCCTGCAACACCCCGTTCGCCAGCATCGCCCTCGATCTGGGGCAGCAGGCCATCGGGGACGAGGCGGAGAAATTCGGTTTCGGGCAGGACTTCGGTGACCAGCTCAAGCTGGACTCCGCCCCGAGTTTCTTCCCGGACGAGGAGCTGGATGACGCCAGCCTGGCACAGTCCTCGATCGGCCAGCGGGACGTCCGGGCCACCCCGCTGCAGATCAACCAGATGACGGCCGCGATCGCCAACGGCGGCGTGCAGATGCAGCCGAACCTGATCAAGGCGGTACGCTCCCCGGACCTGCGGCCGATCAGCGAGCCGAAACCCCAGGCGCTGCGGACCTCCACCACGCCGGAGATCGCCCGGCAGATCAACGAGTGGATGGTCAGCGTCGTCAGTGAGGGCATCGGCCGCGGAGCGGCAGTGCCCGGTGTGAAGGTGGCCGGCAAGACCGGTACCGCGGAACTCGGCGACGGCCTGAACAACTCATGGTTTACCGGGTTTGCCCCGGCGAATGACCCGCAGGTGGCTGTCACTATCGTCATGGAAGGCGTAGACATCACCACCGGCGCAAAGCTAACCAGTCCGAACGCGAAGAAGATTTTTGAGGCGGTGTTGAATAAGTGAGGCCTTCATCAGGAATCACCCTCGGCGGCAGGTTCCAGCTGACCACGCGTATTGCGATCGGCGGCATGGGAGAAGTCTGGAAAGCCAAAGACCTGATCCTCGGCCGCATCGTCGCCATCAAGGTGCTGAAGGAGGAGTATACGGGCGACCCCGGTTTCCTCCAGCGGTTCCGCGCCGAAGCCCGCCACACGGCCCTCCTGAACCACGTGGGCATCGCCAACGTCTTTGACTACGGCGAGGAAGAAGGATCCGGCTACCTCGTCATGGAGCTGGTCCCGGGCCAGCCGCTGAGCAGCATCATCGAACATGAACAGGTGCTCTCCCCAGACCGCACCCTGTCCATGATCGCGCAGACGGCCCGCGCCCTCTCGGTGGCCCACGCCCAGGGCCTGGTCCACCGCGACATCAAACCGGGCAACCTGCTCATCACCCCGGACGGCCGCGTCAAGGTCACGGACTTCGGCATCGCCCGGCTGGCAGACCAGGTCCCGCTCACGCAGACGGGCCAGGTTATGGGCACCGCCCAGTACCTGGCTCCGGAACAGGCAACCGGCCAGCTGGCTACCGGCGCCTCGGACATCTACGCCCTCGGCGTGATTGGCTACGAATGCCTCACCGGGCACCGCCCGTTCTCCGGCGAATCCCAGATCGCGATCGCGCTGGCGCAGGTCAATGACGCGCCGCCGCCGCTGCCGGAAACCCTGCCGAAGCCGGTCCGCGCCCTGCTGATGTCCATGCTGGCCAAGGCCCCCAAGGACCGCCCGGCCGACGCCCTTAAACTGTCCGAGGCTGCCGAGGCCATCCGCAACGGCGACATCGCGGCAGCACACGCCGCCGTCCCTGGCATGCTGCTCTTCGAGGCAGCAACCGGGCCGATCACGGCACCGGTGGACATCCCGACGGCAGCAACCGGTGTGATCGGCACTGCGGACAGTTCGACGTCGGACACCTCCGCGCTGCCTGTGGTCGGCGCCGCGGGAGCGGGCGCAGCGGCAGGGGTCGCTGCCGGAGCCGCCGCCGCCGGCGCGTACGGAGACCGCAATACACTCTCGCGTGCCGACGCCCTCGCCGCGGAACGCAACTGGGTCCAGGAGGACGACGACTACGACGAACCGGCCACTGAGCCGGAACGCCGCGGCCGCAGCCCCTGGACCTGGCCGCTGATTGCCCTGATCCTGCTGGTGCTGTTCGCACTGGTCGGAGTGATGCTCAGCCAGGCCGGGATCTTCTCACCCCAGGCACCCGCGAGCAGCAGCGCCATCGCCAGCAGCACCAGCGCGTCACCGACCTCCACAAGCGCCTCGCCTACGGTCACAAGCGCCAGCCCCAGCCCGACCATCAGCTCCGCGACACCCACCCAGTCCACGCCGGCTGCCATCAATCTGGTCCCGGAAAGCTATCTGGGTCGCCCCTTCAACCAGGTCCGCCGCGAACTGAGCGGCCTGGGGCTTGTCGTCGACGGTGCCGAGGTATTCAACGCCGCCCCTCCAGGAACCGTCACCAATATCAATCCAACCGGCCCGGTTGAGCGGGGCGAGCCCATCACGGTGACCTACTCCAAGGGTCCGGAGCCAACTAAGGCTCCGGAGACTGCGACGGTCCCCCCGCTGCAGTCCGGTGCCAGCGAAGCCGCTGTCCAGCAGGCCATCGCGAATGCGGGACTTCGCTGGGCCAAGGGTGCCGACCTGAATCCGACGAACAAGGAGCAGGCCCCTGGCACCTTCGTCAGCGCCGAGCCCGCTTCCGGCAGCAAGGTTCCCGCCGGTTCGGTCGTGACTTACCACCTGGCCAAAGCCGTGGCCGTGGATCCAACACCCATCCCCACCCCCACCGGAACGTAGCCCGCCATGCCCACTTCACCCCGCACCCCATCGCACCGGGAGGACCGCGGCCCCGTGAACACCCAGCGCGTCCTCAGCGGACGCTATGAGCTGGGTGAGCTGATCGGCCGTGGCGGCATGGCCGACGTCTTCCGCGGCATCGACACCCGGCTGGGACGCACCGTCGCGGTCAAACTGCTCCGCCCGGACCTGGCCCGGGACCCCCAGTTCCAGGCAAGGTTCAAGCGCGAGGCGCAGGCGGTGGCCGCCCTGAACCATCCCTCAATCGTTGCCATCTTCGACACCGGGGACCACCCCGTCCCCGGGGACCACGAGGACACCGTCCGGGTGCCGTACATCGTTATGGAATTCGTCTCCGGCAAGACAATCCGGGACCTGATCCGGGCCAAGGAAGTCAGCATCGACCAGGCGATTGACTTCTCCCTGGGGGTACTCGCCGCCCTGGACTACAGCCACAAGGCCGGTATTGTCCACCGCGACATCAAACCCGCGAATGTGATGTTCTGCCCGGAATCCAACAGCATCAAGGTGATGGACTTCGGGATTGCCCGCGCCATGGCGGACTCGGCAGCGACGATGACCCAAACCCAGGCCGTGGTGGGCACCGCCCAGTATCTTTCACCGGAACAGGCCCGCGGTGAAACTGTGGATGCCCGCAGCGATCTCTACTCGGCCGGCTGCCTGCTGTATGAGATGCTGGCCGGCCGGCCGCCTTTCATCGGTGACAGCCCCGTTTCGGTGGCCTACCAGCATGTGCGTGAAATCCCCGAGCTGGCCAGCAGCTTGAATCCTGACGTCTCCGAGGCTCTGGACAGCGTGCTGATGAAGGCACTGCAGAAGAACCGAGCGGACCGCTTCCAGGATGCAGCAGCGTTCGGCCGCGCGCTCCGGGCCGCGCGGAGCGGAGTCGGCGTCACCGCTTTGTCCGCAAGTGAAGCTCCCACCGACCCCCATAACACGGTCCCGACCCCGGACGGCGCGCCGACGGCGGCCTATGCCGTGACCGCCGCGGAGTTCCTCGACGAGACCCCCACCGGCCGGCTCCGGCCCATGTTGGAGACCCCGGCCGATGATGAAAACGACCTGATGACTCACGGTGTGGTCTATGGCGCCGCGGACAGCGGCAGCCTGCCGCTGGTCCTGCCGCCCGAACGCGAGCAGACCCGGCGTCAGCAGTCCCGGCGTCGGACGTGGATCGCCGCTCTGGTGATCGTCACCGTCATGGTGCTTGCAGGAGGCGGCCTGTGGCTTTTTAACATGATGAACCAGGCGCCGCCCCCGGTAGCCAAGGTTCTGGTGCCGTCGGTGACGTCGCTGACCGAGACCGAGGCTCTCCAGAAGCTCTACAATGCCGGACTGAAACCTCAGCTCAGCCGGATGCAGCACGAGACGATTGCCAAGGGCATCGCGGTCGGCACTGTCCCGGCAACGGGGAGCTCGCTGGACCCAAATTCCGACATCACGCTCAACATCTCCGAAGGTCCCAGCGCCATCACCATCCCCGCCGACCTGCCCGGACGCACGGAGGCCGCTGCGCGCGATATGCTGCGCCAGAAGGGTCTCGCCGGGGCACCGGGTACCACCATGGCCAACAGCCCCACGGTACCGGCCGGCATCGTGATCACCACCAACCCGGCGCCGGGCCAGAAGGTGGCCACTGGCAGCATCGTGGAAATCATCGTTTCCACCGGCAAAGTCGTGGTTCCGCAGCTGGTCGGGCTTCCCCAGGCCGAGGCTGAAGCGGCCCTGACCGCGCTGGGTCTGGTCATGAATGCCACGGAAGTGGAAAACTCCCAGGTCGAACCGGGTAAGGTCACCGGACAGTCCGACCCCGCAGAGGCCCCTGTGGAACAGGGCAAGACGGTCGCCGTCACCGTGGCCAAGGCTCCCCCGCCCCCGCCCCCGAGCCCCACACCCACACCGACCCCGACGTCCACCACGACCGCCACGGGCGACTGAGTTTTCAAAGGCGACTGAGTTTTCCTGGGCGGGCCTAGTGCTTGATGAGCGGGCTTAGCGATGCTCCGCGCCGGGCCGCGCCGGCCATGCCGAGGGATTCGAGCCAGTTCCCGAGCATCTGGTAGCCGCCTTCGGTGAGCACGGACTCCGGGTGGAACTGCACTCCGCAGAGGGGGGCTGTGCGGTGCTGGAGCCCCATAACAACTCCGGTTCCCGTCTCCGCGGTGATCTCCAGGACCTCCGGGATGCTCTCGCGGACGGCGGCGAGGGAGTGGTAGCGGGTCGCTGTGAAGGGCGAAGGCAGCCCGGCGAACACGCTGGTGCCGTGGTGCTCCACGAGGGACGTCTTGCCGTGCATCAGCTCCGGCGCGTGCGTGACTGTTCCCCCATAGGCCTCGGCCAGTGCCTGGTGGCCCAGGCAGACGCCAAGCATGGGTTTGTCGTGGCTGCCGCACCACTTGATCAGCTCGATGCAGACGCCCGCGCCGGCGGGGTTGCCGGGACCCGGGGAGATGAGGACGCCGTCGCGTGCCTCCGCCAGGTCGATTGCCTCGGCCAGGGTGACGTCGTCGTTGCGGACAACCGTGGTCTCCGCCCCAAATTCCTGAAGGTATCCCACCAGGGTGTACACAAAGCTGTCATAGTTGTCGACGACGAGAATCTTGGTTGTGCTCATGGGTGCCTTGCTGAACCAATCGTTGAATCAGAGAACCGGGTTGATCGTGCCATCCAGGACGTTCGCGGCGGACATCCCCGGGGCCTGAACTACAGCTAGAATTGGCTCCGAATAAGAACTTCAACATGACCAAGAGCGCTGACCGCCGGTGTATTCCTTCTTGCAGGATATCAAGCCGGGGTCGCGCTCCTGCTCCAGCCGCCCAGGAGGACCCGTGCCCGAATCAAAGCGCCGCAAACGGACTGCCCACGAAACGCGTCAGACTTCCGCCGCGCAGGCCAACAAGCCCAACCCGGTCTGGTTTAAGCCGGTGATGTTCGGCCTAATGATCATCGGTCTGCTGTGGATCATCACCTTCTACATCAGCGAAGGCGCCCTCCCTGTCGCGGCCTGGGGATCGGGGAATATCATTGCCGGCTTCGGCATCGCCATCATCGGGTTTCTGATGACCACCCGCTGGCGTTCCTGAACCCCACAGCACCTGGCGAAAGACCGGTACACCCTGTGTGCCGGTCTTTCGCGATAACGTCCCGCCCTTCCTGGGGCCGATAATGCTGGAGCGGAGAACACTTCGAGCGAAGGAGTCCAGATGGCCCCGGCAACAGCCGGCCCGGTAACCGGCGACGACGGCCTGGCCCGGCCTGCCTGGGCGGCCGTGGATCCGATGCTGCGCGAGTACTACGACACCGAGTGGGGGCTTCCGGTGCGCGACGAGCAGGGCCTGTACGAGCGCATCAGCCTCGAGGCATTCCAGGCCGGACTGTCCTGGGCCACAATTCTCCGGAAACGGCCGGCATTCCGGGCGGCGTTCCACGACTTCCATCCCGAGACGGTGGCCGCGTTTACCGAAGCTGATGTTGAGCGTCTCCTCCTCGACGCCGGAATCGTCCGCAACCGGCTGAAGGTCCGGGCTGCCATCACCAACGCCCAGGCCACCATTGCCCTGCGGGACGATGGCGGGCTGGTTGATTTCATCTGGTCCTTCCAGCCTGATTCCACTCCCGAGCCGAGATCCTCCGAGGAAATCCCCACTACCTCGGCAGAGTCGGCCGCGCTGTCAAAGGGGCTGCGCAAGCGGGGTTTCGCTTTTGTCGGGCCCACCACGATGTACGCCCTGATGGAAGCCATCGGCATGATTGACACCCATCTGCTGGACAGCCACCGCCGCGGGACCTCCGGAATCTGGCCACACTGAGCCCGGCGCCGCTGTGCACAACTCCGGTAAAAGTTATCCACACTGTTGATAACTCCATGCCGGCTCCCGCCCGTGCACACGGCCCCGCCCGCGCGCTGTGGCCTTCATCCCGCGCATCCGGAGGACGTTCCCCCAAGGATTTCAGGCCTTTGAGTTATTAACAGTGTGGATTCCCTGTGGATAAGTTCGCCGGGGGCGGCCGGTTGATGGAATCGCAACGCGAGGGTGCGGCACTTGCGCTATTTTCCGGCCCGGGGTCCGGCGCCGAAAAGTTATCCACTTAACAACAGCCCAGTACCCACAACTTATCCACAGCTGGGGATAACCAGGCCGACCAATGGGATTTCCGGCAGGTCCGGCGCCGCCTGGCGCCAATTCGGCTCGTGATACTTCACACGGCAAGTTATTAACACTGTGAATAACCCTGTTGAAAGCAGATTTGATCCTGGAGCAGGACTGGTCGTATTGGGCGGAACCGCGCTGCTTGATCCACCCCGCCGTCGGACTGCCATGCGCGGGCCTGGGCTCCTGGCCGGAGTTGTCCACTTAACCACAGGGCCGCCCACAGGGGTTATCCACAATTGTGGAGATCCGAAGGCGCCCTGTTCCGGAATCGCCCGGTGTGGCCCTCAGATCCGGGACGACGGCATAAACTACACGCGTGTAAGTTACCAACAATGTGGATAACCCCTGTGGAGAACTATCCGACGGGACCTGCGCGCTGCGTCCCACGGTCCCTGGGTCCCCGTGTGAAGAGCACAAAAAAACGACGCACCGGGAACGGCACGCTGTGGAAAACAGGGCCGGGCTGTGGGGATCCCTCGAAGAGTGGAAGGGGGAAGGAGTGGCTGCACGAGGGACGGGCTGCACGAAAGGCGGCAGGGAGGCCCCGGCGGGGTCAGGCTATGGCGACGCGGAGGGCGGAGACTGCGATCAGCAGGGCGAGGACTAGTACCAGACCGGCGGCCTGCAAGAGGCCCTGACGCGGGCCGCGGGGCGTGTACGCCAGGACGGCGGAACACAGCGCACCCGTGACTGCCCCGCCAAGGTGGGCCTGCCAGGCGATCGAGGGGACCACGAAGCCGATGACGCCGTTAATAAGGATCAGCACCCAGAGTTGCCTGGTGTCGCCGCCGCGTCGGCGCTGGACCACCAGCATGGCGCCGAAGAGCCCGAAGATGGCGCCCGAAGCGCCGACGACTCCGCTCAGGGGCTGGCCCGGGACGTACCCCGGCGTCAGCAGGAGGTAGCCGACCGATCCGCCAAAAGCGGACAGCAGATACACCGCCAGGAAGCGGATTCGTCCCAGGAGCGGCTCGAGTGCCTGCCCAAAGACCCACAGCATGTACATATTGAGAGCGATATGGAGAATAAAGCCCTGGGAATGCAGGAAAGCGGAGGTCACCATCCGCCAGGGTTCAAAGACCCCGTACTCCGGGCTGGCATAAACGGTAGCGAACGCCAGGTTCTCGTAGATCCCGTCGTTGGGGACCAGCCACTGGAGCACAAAGACCAGGGCACACAGACCGATGAGGGAAAGCGTAACCACGGGTTTTCCGGAGGTCACGGCGCCGCCATAGACGGTCTTGACCTCCGGCGTCGTACGTTTTGTTTCGTTGACGCAGTCAACGCATTGGAATCCGACGGCGGCCGCCCGCTGGCAGTCGGGGCACGCAGGGCGCCCGCAACGCTGGCAGCGCACATAGGAGGGCCGGTCCGGGTGCCGGAAGCACACCGGGATCTGCGCGGACGGCTCTGCCGCCGGAATTCCGTAGCTCATGCGCTGGGCTTAGAGCTTTTCTACGTCAATGCTGTTGATGGTGACGTCCTCGACCGGGCGGTCGCCCGCTCCGGTGCGGACACCCTCGATGGCATCAACAACCTTCCTGGAGTCATCGTCTGCCACCTCGCCGAAGATGCTGTGCTTGCCCTGCAGCCAGCCGGTGGGGATGGTGGTGATGAAGAACTGCGAGCCGTTGGTGCCACGGCCCATCTGGATGCCGGCGTTCGCCATGGCCAGCTTGTAGGGCTCGTTGAAAGTCAGCTCCGGGTGGATTTCGTCGTCGAACTTGTAGCCCGGTCCGCCCACACCACGGCCCAGGGGATCGCCCGCCTGGATCATGAAGTCCTTGATGATGCGGTGGAAGATGGTGCCGTCATAGAGCGGCGTCCCGGTCTTGTCCTCGCCGGACTCCGGGTGGGTCCAGGCCTTCTCACCCGTGGCCAGTCCGACGAAATTCTCGACGGTCTTGGGGGCGTGGTTGCCGAAGAGATTGACGACAATGTCGCCCATGCTCGTGTGGATGGTTGCTTTTGCAGTTGCGATGGCAGTCATGGCCCCTATTCTTCCATGACCGTCCCCGGCACGCAGGGCCGGTCCGCCAGTTCCGCGCTGGGTGAAATCCGCCCGAAATCGGCCTGACGAATAGCCGGTGAGGTCTGGGCCACGTAGGCTAACTGCAGAATCGTCACATTAATCGGGAGGTAGTTGTGAAGAAAACGGATCGTTTTGCCCGTGAGCTGGAGCACTCAGTCAGCACCGGAGTAGAGACCGCCAAGGACTGGGCAGCCCCGCGGGTTGAAGCAGCAGTCAGCTGGGCCGTTCCGCGTCTGCAGCAGGGACTGGATACCGCTTCTCCCAAGATCCAGGAGGGGCTTAAGTCAGCGGCCTATAATCTCGCCGACGGCGTTGCGACGGTAACCCCGCGTCTCCAGGACGGGCTCGCACACCTCGCACCAAGGATCAACGACGCCGTTGAGGGCGCCACCCCGCGCCTGCACGAGGCGCTGGACAAGGCGACGCCGGTCATCGCCAACGCGCGCGACCGGGTGGTTGTGGAGTACCTGCCGATGCTTTCGGATCAGATCGGCTATGCCTCCGATGCCGTGCACCGCACGCTCCAGAGCGCTCCGGCGCATGTGGATGCGGTTGCCCAGCGGCTCGGTGAAGCGGGGATCATCCACTCCGCCCAGGAGCAGGCGAAGACCGCGAAAGGCCACGTCAAGGTCGCTGCAGACAAGGCGGGCAAGGCCGTCAGCGGCGGGCTCGTCAAGAAGCAGAAGCCCAAGCACCGCGGGCTGTTGATCATCGGTATCATCACCGCGGCAGTTGCCGCCGGTGTTGCCGCCTGGCGGGCTTCCAGGCCGGTCGAGGATCCCTGGAAGACGCCAGCACCGGTCACACCGGCGCCCACACCGGCTCCGGCCACCACCGTCAACGACGTCAAGGATTCCGTCAAGGAAGCTGCTGGCCAGGCCGGCGCAGCCACGGTTGCCGCCGCTGACACGGCCGCGGACGCGTCAGCTGACGTTGCCGAGTCCGCCGACGACGCTGCGGACAAAGCCAAGCACGCGGCCCAGGACGCTGTCGAGGACGCCAAGGACGCCAAGGACGCCTCCGCCAAAGTTGCCACCGATGCGAAGACCGCCGTCAAGAACATCGCTGCGAGCCGCAACAACGGCACCGACAAGACCGCACGCAGCTAAGACAGATTGAGGGCTGCCTGCGGGCAGCCGTTGAGGGAGGGATTCCGCCGCAGAGGCGGGATCCCTCCCTTTTTGCGCGCGATGTTTACCAGTTCGTAGCCGGGGCGCTGCCCGGCGCCGGGCTGAAAAAACCCCGTTGGTGCTAAATTTGGGTGAATGTCACCCGAAAAATCCGCTGAGGATGCCTTATACGACGCTGTGCACACGCCGACTGTGTCCATCGTCATCCCGGCGTACAACGAGGAAAGCGTCATACGGCAGTGCCTCATCGCCGCCGTGTACCAGTCGGTCCCCGCGCACGAGATCATCGTCGTCGACAACATGTCCAAGGACCGCACGGCCGACATCGTCCGGCAGATGCAGCTGGAATACCCGGAGAGCCCCATCACCCTGCTCAGCCAGGACCGCGACCAGGGCCTGATCCCCACCCGCAATTTCGGCCTTGACCATGCCACGGGGGACATTCTGGGCCGGATCGATGCCGATTCCGTTCTGGAGCCCGACTGGGTTGAACAGGTGCAGAAAGCCTTCCGGGACAAATCCGTCCACGCCGCGACGGGCCCGGTGGTCTACTACGATATGCCGATGCGCCGCTTCGGGCTGAAGGCCGATGACAGAATGCGCCAGCTGATGCTCAGGCTCGCCAAGCACCAGTACCACTTTCTCTTTGGCTCCAACATGGCCCTCCGCCGCTCCGCGTGGAATATCATCCGCGCCGAGGCGTGCCGGGATGAGAAGGACGAGATGCACGAGGACATTGATTTGTCCCTGCACCTTGCCGACCACGACCTGCGGATCCAGTACTGGCCGCAGATGGTCTCCGGTATGTCCGCACGCCGGCTGGAAGACTCTCCCCGCGACTACCGCTACTACGTGACGCGTTTCGACCGCACGTACAAGGCCCACAACGTCAAGAAGATAGCGCTCAAGGCCCCCATGGTGGTCTTCTTCTCGGTGTATTTCCCGGCGAAGCTGCTGCGCGCGATCCATACGGTCAACACAGCCCAGCCGGCCCGCCGCGGCGGCCAGTAGCCCACGGCCCTGACTGCGCCGCCCGCCGCCGTCGTCGTCGTCAGTCCGTACCCAGCTCCGCCAGCCCGGCGGCGGTGCGCCGCACGGCGCGTGAACTGCGCTGTCCCAGGACGACGACGGCGAGCCCCACAAGGATCAACGCCAGGCCGGCGTAGGTCCCGGCCGGCAGGGTCTCGGACAGGAACGCAGCAGCGAGCAGCGCGGCCCCCGGAATCTCCAGCAGGATGATCATGGACACCAGCAGCGGACTCATGGTGGCAAGCAGGTGGTTGAAGGCAGTGTGACCGATCAGCTGGGCGCACACCGTGATCGCCAGGATGCCCACCCAGCCGGCGGCCTCGAACCCTGCCAGCGGTTGCTGCGAGAACAGCGCCAGAACCGCCACGACGGCCGCACACATCCCGTAGCACAGGGTCGTGTAGACACCCGTCCCCATGGTCTGGCGCGCCCTGCCACCGGCCAGCGTATAGACACCGGCCAGGGCTCCGCCCGCCACCGCCAGCAGATCACCCCACAGCGCTTCCGGGGAGGTGCCCATGTCGAACCCGGTAATGGCGACGACGCCGCCAAACGCGATCCCCAGGCCAACCAGGACCGGCCAGCGGTGTTTGACGCCGCGGAAAAGCTGGAAGACGACGATCCAGCCGGACTGCAGGCAGACGAGGGCTGTGGCCGCCGCGACGGAGGTCAACTGCAGCGAGGTGATGAAGCAGGCGAAGTGCAGCGCCAGGGCGACGGCAGCCGCCAGGGACCAGCCAAATTCCCTGCCGGTGACCCGGCCGAACTGTCGGGGGTTGCGGACCATCACGGGACCCGCCATCACGACCGACCCGATGGCGTTGCGCCAGAAGGCGATCGCCAGGGCACTGACGGAGGTGGCCCCCAGGGTCGCGGCAATGAGCGGCCCGGACGAAGCCACACCGAGGACACCCAGGGCGGCAAGGAAGAAGTTCACGGTCCAACACTAGTGGGGGCGCGGAGCCGCCAGCTGCATGGTTGCCCTGGGGGTACACCGTCCCGGCCCGCCTCAAGGTCACGATGGACGACGGCGCCAAGCCCAAAGAATGAAGAGTCATTGCCCGGTTCCCCTTCCGGGCATGCAAAAGGCCCCGGACCGCGTTTCCGCGATCCGGGGCCTTTCCTATGGTGGAGGCACGGGGACTCGAACCCCGAACCCCCTGCTTGCAAAGCAGGTGCGCTACCAATTGCGCCATGCCCCCATAAGAAGCAACCCGACAATCATACCCCAGTCCGGCGAGCCGTTTTCCGGCTCCCGATCCGGGAATCCGGGCTAGTCAACCGTATCGGTTGATTCGCTCCAGACAGTTTTCCGGGCTTCGGATTCCTGCACTTTCTTGTAGAGCAGGATGCCTGCGATCGTAGCTGCAACAACGAGCAACTTCTTCACACGCACCCCGTTCCGGTTCGGCGATAAACAAATATCAACCGAACCTCCACTTGAATCAGTACAGATTCCGTGGGCGTACCAGGACTTGAACCTGGGACCTCTTCGTTATCAGCGAAGCGCTCTAACCGCCTGAGCTATACGCCCCGATGCCTCATCGGGCCGAGATACGACTTTACAGCACATCCCGGCCCGATCTCAAATCGAGGCATTTCCCCGGGGAAAATCCGGGAAAACTATGGGTTTCAGTCGTCCGTGAGGGTGACACCGATGCCGCCCACCAGGGTAGCGGAGATGTTGTACAGCACGGCCGAGAGCATCGAGAGAGCCGTCAGCAGGACCACGTTGATAACGGCGATGATGGTGGCGAAGGAGGCCACCTGTCCGAGCGAGGCCACCTTCTTCAATTCGAAGCCGCTGCTTTCGGAGCCGGCCACACTGCCGAGCAGACCGTCGATCTGGTCGAAGATCCCGGTCAAGTCCAGGACCGTCCAGATCACAATCGCGGCCACAACGGTCACGATGCCCAGGGCTACGGAGAGCAGGAAGGCCATCTTCAGCACGGACCAGGGGTCAACCTTGCTCACCAGCAGGCGGGCGCGGCGGACTTTGGCCTTGGGGGCCGGCTTGATCAGCCCGGTGGTGTTCTGGCCCGGACTGTTCTGGCCCGGACTGTTCTGGCCCGGACGTTGTCCGGGGGTGGCCGGGCGCTGCCCGGGAGTCACAGGGCGTCCCTGGGCGGGGCCCTGGCCGGGCACCTGCGGCCGCTGGGTCGTGTCAGTGGTGCCGCTTGCCCCCCCGGGTCGCTGCCCGGGACGGGACGGCGCGCCGACCCGGGGCGCGGCGGCAGGCTGCCGCACTCCGCCGGGAACGCCGCTGTTCGGCTTGGAATATGAGTCGGAATTACTCACTCGTTACCTCCGGTGTTGTCTTCGTCCAGCTCGGCTTTGCCTGATGACTCATCTGACTCCGGGGCCGGTGCTGATTCTTCCACTGCGGACCCCTCATGTGATCCGCTATTTTCAGCCAACGTTACGTCATCCGCCGCCGATGCCTGGCTTTCGGCAGCCTCGTGGGCATCGTCGCCTGTATCTTGTCCTGACTCTTGTCCTTCGGACGAGTCGTCAGTTTCAAGGCCTCGCTCGCTGTTGCGCGCCACCTCGATGATGCGGTCGTTCTTGTCCGGCTTCGCGAAGATCACACCCATGGTGTCGCGGCCCTTGGCCGGCACTCCGGCCACGGAGGAACGGACCACCTTGCCGCCTTCCATGACCACCAGGACCTCGTCTTCTTCCTGGACGATCAGGGCACCCACGAGGTGGCCGCGCTCCTCCTGGTATTTGCCCACCTTGATGCCGAGGCCGCCGCGGCCCTGGAGGCGGTATTCCTCCACGGCGGTGCGTTTGGCGTAGCCGCCCTCTGTCACGACGAACACGAAGGAACCGTCCGTGACCACGTCGGCCGCCAGGAGTTCGTCGTCCTCGCGGAACTTCATGCCGGTGACGCCGGAGGTTGCCCGTCCCATGGGGCGCAGGGCCTCATCGGTGGCGGTGAAGCGGATTGACTGGCCCATGCGGGAGACGAGCATCAGGTCATCCGTCTCCGAGACGAGCTGGGCGGAAACCAACTCGTCGCTGTCGCGGAGGTTGATCGCGATGACACCTGCGGAGCGGTTGGTGTCGTAGTCCTCGAGTCGGGTCTTCTTCACCAGGCCGCGCTTGGTGGCCAGGACCAGGTACGGCGACTGCTGGTAGTCCCGCAGGTCCAGCACCTGGGCGATGTGCTCGTCCGGCTGGAAGGCAAGCAGGTTCGCCACGTGCTGGCCCTTGGCGTCGCGTCCGGCTTCGACGAGTTCGTACGCCTTCGCCCGGTACACCCGGCCGAGGTTTGTGAAGAACAGCAGCCAGTGGTGGGTTGTGGTCACGAAGAAGTGCTCGACGACGTCGTCGCCGCGCAGCTGCGCGCCCTTGATTCCCTTGCCGCCGCGCTGCTGCGAGCGGTAGTTGTCGCTGCGGGTGCGCTTGACGTAACCTCCCCGGGTGATCGTGACGACCATTTCCTCTTCGGGGATCAGGTCCTCCATCGACATGTCGCCGTCGAAGCCCAGCAGGACCTTGGTACGGCGGTCATCGCCGTGCTTGTCGACGATCTCGGCCAGCTCGGTGCTGATGATCCCACGCTGGCGCTCCTCGGAGGCCAGGATCGAGTTGTATTCCGCGATCGCAGCTTCCAGTTCGGCGTGCTTGTCCTGGATCTTCTGGCGTTCCAGGGCTGCGAGGCGGCGCAGCTGCATGTCCAGAATGGCGCGGGCCTGGAGGTCGTCGATGTCCAGGAGCTGCATCAGGCCGTCGCGGGCCGCTTCGGTGGTGTTCGAGGCACGGATCAGCGCGATGACCTCATCGAGCGCGTCGAGCGCCTTGAGGAGGGCGCGCAGGATGTGTGCTTCCTCCTCGGCCTTGCGGAGGCGGTAGCGGGTGCGGCGTGCAATGACGTCCATCTGGTGGGTGACCCAGTGGCGGATAAACGCATCCAGGCTCAGCGTGCGCGGCACACCGTCGACGATCGCCAGCATGTTGGCTGCGAAGTTGTCCTGCAGCTGGGTGTGCTTGTAGAGGTTGTTCAGCACCACCTTGGCGACAGCATCGCGCTTGAGCACGATCACCAGGCGCTGGCCGGTGCGTCCCGAGGATTCATCACGCAGGTCAGCGATGCCCGAAATCTTGGCGTCCTTGACGAGTTCCGCAATCTTGATCGCCAGGTTGTCCGGGTTGGCCTGGTACGGCAGCTCCGTGACCACCAGGCAGGTGCGTCCCTGGAGTTCCTCCACGTTGACCACGGCACGCATGGTGATGGAGCCGCGGCCAGTGCGGTACGCATCCTCGATCCCCTTGTGGCCCAGGATGGTGGCGCCGGTCGGGAAGTCGGGTCCCTTGATGCGGACGATCAGCTCTTCGAGCAGTTCCTCACGGCTCGCGGTCGGGTTGGCAAGATACCACTGCACCCCGTCGGCAACCTCGCGGAGGTTGTGCGGCGGGATGTTGGTGGCCATGCCGACGGCGATGCCCGAGGAGCCGTTGACCAGGAGGTTCGGGAAACGCGCCGGCAGGATGGTGGGTTCCTGGTTCTTGCCGTCGTAGTTGTCCTGGAAGTCGACGGTTTCCTCGTCGATGTCGCGGACCATCTCCATGGCCAGCGGGGCCATCTTCGTTTCCGTATACCGCGGCGCGGCAGCGCCATCGTTGCCCGGAGAACCGAAGTTGCCCTGACCCAGCGCCAGCGGATAGCGCATGGTCCAGTCCTGGATCAGGCGGACCAGCGCATCGTAGATGGCGGTGTCACCGTGCGGGTGGTACTGGCCCATGACTTCGCCGACCACACGCGCACACTTGTTAAAGGACCGCTCCGGGCGGTAGCCGCCGTCGAACATCGCATAAAGCACCCGCCGGTGCACCGGCTTGAGGCCGTCCCGGACGTCCGGAAGGGCACGGCCCACGATCACGGCCATCGCGTAGTCGAGGTAGGAACGCTGCATTTCCGTTTGCAGGTCAACCTGTTCGACGCGGTCGGTCAGCACCTCGGTGTCAAGGACAGTGCCCGCTATCACGGGCTCGGCACCGGCCGGGCCGGCCGGAACTTCTGGTGTTTCGTCGCTCATAGTCTATATTTTCCGTTTCAGGTATATATCAGTTCGGGAATATTTAGGGCCTTTGGTGCCGCTAGATATCCAGGAACCGAACGTCCTTGGCGTTCTGCTGAATGAAGTTTCGGCGCGATTCGACATCCTCGCCCATCAGGGTGGAGAAGGTCTGGTCCGCGGCCAGGGCGTCGTCCATGGTGACCTGCAGCAGGGTGCGGTGATCCGGATCCATGGTGGTGTCCCACAGTTCGGTGTAGTCCATTTCGCCGAGGCCCTTGTAGCGCTGGATGCCGTTGTCCTTGGGGATGCGGCGGCCGGCGGCCTGTCCGGACAGCAGCCGCGCATCGCGTTCGCGGTCGCTGTAGACGTAGTCGTGCGGGGCGTTGGACCACTTAATCCGGTACAGCGGCGGCTGCGCGAGGTAGACGTAGCCATTCTCGATCAACGGGCGCATGTAGCGGAACAGCAGGGTCATCAGCAGAGTGGTGATGTGCTGGCCGTCGACGTCGGCATCGGCCATGAGGACGATCTTGTGGTAGCGCAGTTTGCTCAGGTCGAAGTCCTCGCCGATCCCGGTGCCGAACGCGGTAATCATGGACTGGACCTCGGTGTTGCCCAGGGCCTTGTCCAGCCGGGCCCGTTCCACATTCAGGATCTTGCCGCGCAGCGGCAGGATGGCCTGGGTTTCCGGGTTGCGTCCGCGTTTTGCGGAACCGCCGGCGGAGTCGCCCTCCACAATGTAGACCTCACACTTCTCCGGGTTCTTCGAGGAGCAGTCGGAGAGTTTGCCGGGCATGCCGAAGGACTCCAGCGGGCTCTTGCGGCGGGCGTTGTCGCGGGCCTTGCGCGCCGCCATCCGGGCCTGGGCTGCCGAAATGGCCTTGCGGATGACATCGCGGGCCGGGCCGGGGTTGCGTTCGAGCCAGTCGCCCAGTCCGTCCGTGACGACGCGCTGGACGAAGCCCTTCACCTCGGAGTTGCCGAGTTTGGTCTTGGTCTGGCCCTCGAACTGCGGCTCGGCCAGCTTGACCGAGATGACCGCCGTGAGGCCTTCGCGGATGTCGTCACCGGTGAGGTTGTCATCCTTTTCCTTGATGATGCTCTTCTCCCGCGCGTAGCGGTTGATCAGCGAGGTCATCGCGGCGCGGAAGCCCTCTTCGTGGGTGCCGCCCTCGTGGGTGTTGATGGTGTTGGCGTAGGTGTGGACGCTCTCGGAGTACGCGTTGGTCCACTGCATCGCCATTTCCAGGGCGATGTGCCGTTCCTTGTCCTCGGTTTCGAACGCGATGACGTCCTCGTGGACCACCTCGACCTTCTTGCCGGAGTTGAGGTGTTTCACATAGTCCAGCAACCCGTCGTCGTACTGGTACACGACGGTGTGGAACTCAGCCGGCACTTCACCTTCGACCGGCACTGCGTCGAGGTCCAGGTCCCCGTCCTTGGACTGTTCCTCCGTAGCACGCCTCTCATCGGTGAGTGTGATCCGCAGTCCCTTGTTCAGGAAGGCCATCTGCTGGAAGCGGGCGCGGAGCGTTTCGAAATCGAAATCCGTGGATTCGAAAATGCCGGCATCCGGGTAGAACGTCTGGGTGGTGCCGGTTTCAGTGCTCTCTTCGCCCTGCACCAGGCCGCCCTGCGTTTTGCCGCCGTCGGCGAAGGACATCCGCCAGACGTGGCCCTGCCGGCGGACCTCGGTGTCGACGCGGCTCGAGAGTGCGTTGACAACGGAGATACCCACGCCGTGCAGGCCGCCGGATACCGCGTAGCCGCCTCCGCCGAATTTGCCACCCGCGTGCAGGATGGTCATCACGACCTCCAGAGTGGGCTTGTGCTCGGTCGGGTGCATGTCGACGGGAATGCCGCGGCCGTTGTCGACCACCTTGACTCCGCCGTCCGCCTGCAGGACGATTTCGATGTGGGTACAGTACCCCGCCAGGGCCTCGTCCACCGAGTTGTCCACAACTTCATAGACCAGGTGGTGCAAGCCGCGCGGCCCGGTGGAACCGATGTACATGCCGGGACGTTTCCGGACAGCTTCCAGGCCTTCGAGCACCGTGATGTCGCTGGCGCCGTAGCCGTGGGGAGTTGCCGCTTCGGGCGGGGTGTCCGCTGTTCCCGCCGCTGTTGGTTCCACTGCCGGGATCTCTGCATTGTCGTTAGCCACAGGCGCTTTCGACTCCTCTTTTTCGTTGAAGGCCGGCCGTTGCCCCTTCCCGGAGGAAACAGCTACTGCCAACGGGCACGTCACTGATGACACCGGTGAAGCTGCTGGCTCGAGGATCCGTCTACCGCACGCGGATATTGCGTCGGAAACGGACTCAGTCAACGTTTCACCGGCGCCCAGTTATCTTCCACGATTCTACCGTGTTATAGGGGTGAAACCCGCATTCCAGGGGCCCAAACGGGGAGGAATGTACCGCTGGGAGGCCACAGACTCCACCTGCAAGGCTCCAGGACTACCGGATGCGGGTTCCTATACGACTCCGGTGCGTCTGAGCGCCCTACATGCCGTTTGCGGTTTTTTCAAGAGTTTTGCAAGGAGTGCTTCAGATCCGGTACTGATGGGGCCGCGGAAGGTCTGCAGGGCCCTGCAGAGTTATCCGTACGTGTCCCGCGGGCCTCGTCCGTTGACGGTCCGGCCGCCCTTGCGCCAGCTCGGCGCCGCAGGCCCGAGGACCTGGATCTTGGTCACCACGCCGTCGCCGAGTTCGGTCCGGAACTTCTCCAGCAGGCTCATGCTGAGCAGGCGCAGCTGGGTGGCCCAGGCGGTGGAATCACAGCGGACGTGGAGGGTCGTGTCAGTGAAACTCTCGGGGGTGCAGTGGGCGGAAATCTCCGGCCCCACGAGTGTCGCCCACTCGGCCATCACCGAGCCGACGGCGACCGGAGAGCTCCAGCCCCGCTCCGCCACGAGACGGCCAACTACCTTGCCGAGCCCCATCGGATCCCGGCCGGTGCCGTGGAATTGTCCGAAGCCTCGGGTGCTGCCGGAACTCCGGCCGGTCTTCTGCGGAGTACTACCCGGCCGCGGCGGGGCCTTGCGCCGGATTTCGCCGCGGGACGCAGCCGCCTCGCGCATCCTGTTAAGGGCCGACTGGGCAGCGTCGATGTCGTCGGGATCGCGGCCCGGCTGCAGGCCGCCGTCGGTATCCTTATTCATCGATCTTCCCGCTCATCGATTCCTCCCGGGATTACCTTTACCCGCCGCCCGGCCAACTCCGCCGGGATATCTTCCTCGACGGCGGCAGTCACAAGCACCTGCTCGGCGCCGGATACTATTGCGGCCAGTTTACGCCGCCGCTGGACGTCAAGCTCGGCAAAAACGTCGTCCAGGATCAGGATCGGGGCGGATCCGCCGGTCCGGGCGTCGTCGAGCATCACGTAGTACGAGGCCAGCCGCAGGGATAGGCACATGGACCATGTTTCACCATGGGAGGCATACCCCTTCGCGGGTGCCTCCCCCAGGACCAGTTCGAGCTCGTCGCGGTGCGGTCCAACGAGGGATATCCCGCGGTCCAGCTCCCTGCGCCGTGAGGAGGCGAAAGCCTGGACGTAACGCCCGGTGAGTTGGTCGACGGAGAGCAGCCGCAGATCCTCGGCGGCCCCGGCAGCCGCGGCCGGTACCTCGCCGTCGTCTTCCACGGCACCCTGCAGCGTGGAGCGGTAGATGGCACCGGCTTCCTTGGACCCGTCAGTGAGTTGTGCGTAGGAGTTCCTGAGATGGGGCCGGAGCCGTTCCACCAGTTCGAGCCGTGCATGCAGCAATTCGGCGCCGGCCCGGGCCATATGCTGGTCCCAGACTTCCAGGGTGGCCTCATGACCCGTGCTGAATTTTCCGGTCCGGGCTGATTTCAGCAGCGCGTTGCGCTGCTTCAACACCCGGTCGTAGTCGCTGCGGGTGGCCGCATGCCGCGGGATGAGGCTGACCAGGAGCTCATCGAGGAAACGGCGCCGGCTGGACGGATCGCCCTTGACCAGGGCCAGGTCCTCCGGGGCAAACAGGACGGTCTGGCAGATGCCCAGGATGTCCCGGGCCCGGACCGGATTGCTGCGGTTGATCCGGGCGCGGTTGGCACGGGAACTGTTGATTTCCAGTTCGAGCACGGTTGACTGTTCGCCGCGGACCAGTTTCGCGCGGATCATGGCCCGTTCGGTGCCGAACCGCAGCAGCGGCGCATCGGAACTGACCCGGTGTGAACTGAGAGTGGCCAGATAGCCGATGGCTTCCACCAAGTTGGTTTTGCCGATGCCGTTTGAGCCGACCAGCACTGTAACCCCGGGCTCCAGGCTCAGCTCCACCTGTGCATAGCTGCGGAAATCCGTGAGCGAAAGTTGTTCTAGGTACACGCCGGGTTCAGGACTTCAGGGCAGGACTACTTGGCCGGACGGGAAGCATGCCCGCCGAACTGGTGGCGCAGTGCCGAAACCATCTTCATCGCCGGAGAGTTGTCCTCCCGGGAGGAGAAACGGGCAAAGAGTGCTGCCGTGATGGCCGGGGCGGGCACGGCGTTGGCGATTGCCTCTTCCACAGTCCAGCGGCCTTCGCCGGAATCCTCGACGTAGTCGTCTATCGATTCCAGGCCGGGGTCCTCGTCAAGGGCCTTGACCATGAGGTCCAGAAGCCAGGACCTCACGACAGTTCCCTTTTGCCAGGCACGGAACGTGCCAGGAAGGTCGGTGACAATGTCTTTGGCGGCCAGGAGTTCGTATCCTTCGGCGTAGGCCTGCATGAGCCCGTATTCGATGCCGTTATGGACCATTTTGGCGTAGTGGCCGGCACCGATCCCGCCGACGTGGACGAAACTGTCGGCGCGGTCACCCTCAGGACGGAGTGCGTCAAAGACGGGCATCGCCCGTTCGATATCCGCGGCATCGCCGCCGGCCATCAGCCCGTAGCCGTTCTGCAGGCCCCAGACGCCACCGGAAACACCGCAGTCTGCGAACCGGATGTCCTTTTCCGCCAGTGCGGCCCCATGTTTCTGGTCCTCAGTGAAGCGGGAGTTGCCGCCGTCGATCACCAGGTCGCCGGCGCCGAGCTTGCCGCCGAGTTCGGTGATCACGGCGTTGGTGATCTCGCCGGAGGGCACCATCACCCAGATCAGGCGCGGGGCCGGCACGGCGGAGATCAGTTCGTCAACGCTCGCGACGTCGGTGATGTCCGGGTTGCTGTCAAAACCAGTGACGACGATTCCGCCCTTGCGCAGCCGTTCGCGCATGTTGAAACCCATTTTTCCCAGACCGATCAGTCCGATGTGCACTTAGATGAACTCTTTTCTGCGCTGGGGGTGTTTCGGGTGCTGGCGTCAGCCAGCGGGGCCTGACCGTTCCAAAGGATTACAGCGGAAGCGGCTGCCGGCTAGTTGGGCAGCCGGACCGGCATGACGAGGTAACGGTAATCGCCCTGGTCCTCGCCGTCGGCCTCTCTCTGGGCCGTGATCATGGCCGGCTTGGGCGCACTGGTGAAGGAGAAACGCACAAACTTGGTCTCGATGACGCCCAGGCCCTCGATCAGGTAGTGCGGGTTGAAGGCCACGGTGATGTCGTCACCGGTGAGCTGGGATTCAAGTTCTTCCGAGGCCTGCGCGTCCTCGCCGGTCCCGGCGTCGAGGTGCAGCTGGCCCTGGGTGAACGCGAGCCGGACGGGGGTGTTGCGTTCGGCCACCAGCGAGACGCGGCGCACGGCCTCGACCAGGTCCGAGGTCTGCACGGTCGCATGGATTGGGGTTGATTCGGGGAAGAGTGAGCGGATCTTGGGGTAGTCCCCGTCAACGAGGAGCGACGTTGTGGTGCGGCCGCCACTTTCGAACCCGATGAGCCGGCTGTCGTCTTCGGCGAGGGCAAGGTTGATGTCGCCGCTGCCGCCAAGGGTCTTCGCAACTTCGTTGAGCGTCTTGGCCTTGACCAGGGCACTGGTGGAGATGCCCGGGGTGACGGGCTTCCACGGGACCTCGCGCATGGCGAGCCGGTAACGGTCGGTGGCCAGCAGCGTGATGAGGTCGTCCTCGATCTCCATCCGCACGCCGGTGAGGATCGGCAGGGTGTCGTCTTTGCTTGCGGCGATGATCACCTGCGAAACAGCCTGGGCGAACGAATCGCCCGGGACCGTGCCGCTGATCGGCGGCAATGCGGGCAGCGGCGGGTACTCGGCTTCAGGCATGGTGGCCAGGTGGAAACTGCTTCGGCGGCAGCTCAGGGTGACTTTGCTCCCGTCGGTTTCGATGTCGACCGGTGCGGACGGCAGGCTGCGGCAGATCTCGGCCAGCAGGCGTCCCGAGACCAGGATCGTGCCCTCGGTGGTGATGTCAGCTGCGATTTCGAGCCGTGCCGAAGTTTCGTAGTCGAAGCTCGAGAGGCTGACGGTACCGCCTTCAGCCTTGAGAAGCAGGCCCGAAAGCACGGGTACTGGCGGCCGCGGAGACAACGACCGGGCGGCCCAGGTCACGGCTTCTGCCAGGACGTCCCGCTCGACTCTGAACTTCACGGAAGGGTGCCGCCTTTCATTGCTGCTGTCATCGCTGGTCGCCGGGCGCTGGGTCCGGCGGGGAATTACAAAAGATGTCCAGGACGGACACACTGCAGACAGCTTAGCCGGAAGAAGTGTGATTCTCCCATCGCCGGGTTACATCCGTGTGGTTCGGACCGGCCGGTCCGGTGCCGGTTTCCGGCGGGGGCCGGGACGGTCCTGGGCTCTGTGCGGGGTGCGGATCGAAATTGTTATTTGAGGGAATTTCATTTTCTAGGGATTAGTAGTGTTAATAACTGCTGTGGATACTGTGGATAACCCTGTTTGGCGGTGCGATTCCGCGGTTAAGCCCTGTTCATGGACTGTGGGCGGAGCGGGTTTTAAACAGGGTGTGGATGGGGATAACTTTTTGGGACGTTCCGCTGATCCACAGGTTCCTTAAGGGTTTTAAGCCCATTAACCGCAGTTGTCCCCTTAACTATCCACAGGCTTGTCCACAGGCGCCTGTTAATAAGGTAGGAGTGCGCGGCCGGACAGCTCAGGAATTGCGCTGCTGCTGCTTGATCCGGTTGGTCAGCTCGGTCACCTGGTTGTAGATCACTCGGCGCTCGGCCATCAGCTCACGGATCTTGCGGTCCGCGTGGATGACCGTGGTGTGGTCTCGGCCGCCGAGCTCCTGCCCGATCTTGGGAAGGGACATGTCCGTGAGTTCGCGGCACAGGTACATCGCGATCTGCCGGGCGGTCACCAGGGTTCTGGTCCGGGACTTGCTGCAGAGTTCTTCCATGCTGAGCTTGAAGTAGTCGGCGGTCTGGGTGAGGATCTGCGCGGAGGTGATCTCCTGGGCCCCGTCGTCGGTGATGAGGTCCTTGAGAACCATCTCGGCCAGGGCAACGTCGACCGGCTGGCGGTTGAGGCTGGCAAAGGCCGTGACACGGATCAGCGCGCCCTCGAGTTCGCGGATGTTGCTGGAGATCTTCGAGGCGATGTATTCCAGGGCGTCGTCCGGGGCGGACAGACCCTCGCTGAGGGCCTTCTTCCGAAGAATCGCAATCCGGGTCTCAAGTTCCGGCGGCTGGATGTCCGTCAGTAGGCCCCACTCGAACCGCGACTTCATCCGGTCCTCAAAGCCGGCGAGCAGCTTGGGCGGCTGGTCGGAGGTGATGACCACCTGCTTGTTGTTGTTGTGCAGGGCGTTGAAGGTGTGGAAGAACTCCTCCAGTGTCCGGTCCTTGCCGGCCAGAAACTGGATGTCATCGATCAGCAGGACGTCCACGTTGCGGTACGTCGTCTTGAAGCTCGTGCCTTCATCGTCACGGATGGAGTTGATGAAGTCGTTGGTGAATTCCTCGGAGTTCACGTACCGGACCCGGATCCCGCTGTAGAGCCGGCGGGCATAGTGGCCGATTGCGTGGAGCAGGTGGGTCTTGCCCAGTCCGGAGTCCCCGTAGATGAAAAGCGGGTTGTAGGCCTTGGCCGGCGCTTCAGCCACGGCGACAGCCGCTGCGTGGGCGAAGCGATTGGAGGAACCGATCACGAAGGTGTCGAAGACATACTTTGGATTGAGCCGGCCAAATTCGTGGGAGGTGCTGGGCAGCATCGGCTGCGGCTTCAGTTCCACTGAGGGATCGGCTGCCAGGGACAGCTCGATGGCGGGTTCCGGCTCCGTGTGGAGCGGCACCAGATCGGTGTCGACGTCGATCGCGCACCGAATTTCGTCGGAGAACACGTTCCGGAGGGCGTCGTCGAGGGCTTCCTTCACCTGCGTCTGCAGTACTTCGCGGGTGAGCTCATTTGGCACGGCGACCAGCAGGGTGGACCCGATCAGGCCCTGGGCCTGGGCGAGGATGACGAAGCCACGCTGCCGGGGTGAAACACGGTGATCGTTCTCGAGCAGGCTCACGACCCGCCGCCAGGAACTTCCGACAGTGTTGGCTTGGTTGGCTTCGTCTACTGTCATCAATCAGTTCCTCAAACTTGCTTGCCTTCATTACCTGCAGCCGCACGGGTCGGTCCAGCGCACTGGACCCCGGATAATCCACAGGGTTATGCACAGTCCGTGGATAATGGGTTACTGAGCCACTCTAGGTGATCAAAAGGCCAGAAGATAGCTGGGTTCTGTCCTGTGGATAATCACATCGTTGTAGTTCGAAAACGAGGCGCGTGACGCACTTCATCCACAGGCTGGAGCGGCACTTAGCCACAGCTGTGGAAAGTCTGCGGCGCGACCCCCGGTTTGACTCGGGAGGGCGGCAAGCCCTAACGTTGTGAAGTCCCATGTGTACGCTTTTTTCCTCATTTGAACCTCACCCGACGCCCAGCGTCTTGCGAGTCGAGGGAAGCGGCACATACAAAACTTAGCGTCGACCAGTTCTTCCCCTTGATCGGGTGGGCGCACCTTTGATCCCACTGGAGTAACTAACGTGAGCAAGCGGACTTTTCAGCCGAATAACCGCCGTCGAGCCAAGAAGCACGGCTTCCGCCTTCGTATGCGTACCCGTGCCGGCCGCGCCATCCTGGCAGCCCGTCGTGGCAAGGGTCGCACCGAGCTGTCGGCCTAAATAACTGACTCGTCGGTCCACATCCCTGTGCGAGTGTAAAGGTGCTGGCCACCCGCAACCGTCTGAGGACATCAACCGATTTTTCAACAACTGTACGTTCCGGTGTCCGCAATGGACGCCGGAACGTAGTGTTATATACGGCAGCTCTCACTGCCGGTGAAACAAGCCGGATCGGATTCATCGTTTCCAAGAGTGTCGGGAACGCTGTTGTCAGGAACCTCGTTAAGAGAAGACTGAGAGAAGTCGGCGCCTTGTCGCTGCAGCAGTACGGCAGCGGGTTCGCGATCGTGGTCCGGGCCCTGCCCGCCGCGGCGGGTGCCAGCTTCGAGCAGCTGCGGTCAGACTACGACGCCGCCCTGGAAAGCAACATGAAACGGCTGGGCAGCCGCCTTCCGAAGGCTGCTCCTTCAGTTTCTTACGAGACAACACAGGAAGGGACCCCGCGTGCGTAACTTAGCTGGCGCCGTCGTCCCTCCTGCAAAATCCGCAGCAGTGTGGCTGGGCCGGGCAGTCTGGAACTTGCCCCGCAATATCCTCATCCTGTTGCTCCTGGCGTACCGCAAGGTGATCTCACCGCTGTACGGCCAGGTTTGCCGTTTCTTCCCCAGCTGCTCGGCCTATGCCCTTGAGGCGATCACGGTCCATGGCGCGGTCAAGGGAAGCTGGCTGGCGGCCAAGCGTCTGGTGCGCTGCCATCCCTGGAATGCCGGCGGTGTGGACCATGTCCCCGCCGGCAACTGCGAGTGGCCCGCAGACCGAACCCCCACAATTGTTGTGCTGAATAATCCGGACAAGTACCTGGCTGCTCAGACTGATGGAGAAGGCCGCTCTGCGGCCTGACGAATAGGGATATCGTATGGATTTCTTCGAAACAATCATGTTTCCGTTCAAGTGGCTTGTGTCCGCCATCATGGTGGTCTTCCACGATGGCCTGAGCGCCATCGGCATGCCCGCAGCCAACGGCTGGACGTGGACGCTGTCCATTATTGGGCTGGTGCTGGTGATCCGCGCCGCCCTGATTCCCGTGTTCGTCAAGCAGATCAAGGCCCAGCGCGGCATGCAGCTGCTGCAGCCGGATTTGAAGAAGCTCCAGGACAAGTACAAGGGCAAGACCGACCAGCTGTCCCGCCAGGCCATGGCTCAGGAACAGATGGCCATGTACAAGAAGCACGGCACCAACCCGTTCTCGGCCTGCCTGCCCATGCTCATCCAGATGCCGTTCTTCTTTGCCCTCTTCACCGTGCTGTCCGGCATTACGACGGCGGCCAACAGCGGCAAGGGCATCGGTGCCATGAGCCACGAACAGGTGGTTCAGTTCGACAAGTCCAGCATCTTCGGTGCCCCGCTGTCCGCCACCTTGCTGCACGGCACCCCTCCCGGCGGCAACGTGGTCGCGGTGTGGATCCTCTCGATCGTGATGATCCTGGCCATGACGGCCTCGCAGTTCATCACGCAGAAGCAGATCATGGCCAAAAACATGTCCGAAGAGGCCATGGCCAGCCCGTTCATGAAGCAGCAGAAGATGATGCTTTATATCCTCCCGATCGTCTTCGGCGTGGGCGGCATCAACTTCCCCATCGGCGTCCTGATCTACTGGACCACCACCAACCTCTGGACCATGGCGCAGCAGTTCTTCGTGATCCGCCGCATGCCGACACCGGGATCGCCCGCCGCCAAGGCCCTGGCCGACCGCCGCGCCGCCAAGGGTCTGCCGGCCCTGCCCCTGTCGGGCGCCAAGAAAGCCGAGGCCGAGGCCGCTGAGGCGGCGGCCGCGGCGGCCCTGGTTGCCAAGAGCCAGCGCATCCAGCCACAACGCAAGAACAGGAAGAGGAAGTAATGTCCGCCGAGAGCACCGAACACGCTATTTCCGCTGAAGCCATCGAAGTCCAGGACGACGCCTTGAGTGCCGTCCAGGATACCGAGCAGGACGTTGACTCGGGCGATGTTGACTCAGGCGCAGGCGCAGGGGACTCTGAGGATTCCGGGGACGCCGAGGGCAAGGGTACCTCCGCCAGCCGCCTTGAGGAAGAGGGCGACGTCGCGGCGGACTACCTCGAGGAACTGCTGGACATTGCCGACATCGACGGAGATATTGACATTGAAGTACGCAACGGCCGCACCTACATCTCGATCGTCGCTGAGGACGAAGCAGCCGGGCTGGAGAGCCTCGTAGGCAAGGACGGCGAAGTCCTCGAAGCCCTGCAGGAACTGACCCGGCTTGCTGTGCTGTCCGCGACGGAGAACCGTTCCCGGCTGGTGCTGGACATCAACGGCTACCGCTCGGAGCGTTCCGGTGAGCTGCAGAAGATTGCCGAAGGTGCTGTCGCGTCCGTGAAGGAGTCCGGCGAGACCGTGGCTCTGGCGCCGATGAGCGCCTACGAGCGGAAAATCGTGCACGACGCCGTCGCTGACCTGGGACTCATCAGCGAGTCCGAAGGCGAAGGCGCTGACCGCCACATCGTCGTTTCCGCAGTCTGAAGCCGCCGGTTAGTTTGATGGTTGAAATTACCGCGGCCGAACGGCAGGCTGCCGAGAAGATCTTTGGGGACCGGCTGGACCTGGCCACGCGCTATGTGGAGCACCTCGCCACGTCCGGGACGGAACGGGGCCTGATTGGGCCCCGCGAAGTGCCCAGGCTGTGGAGCCGGCACGTGCTGAACTGTGCTGTCATCGAGAGCCTGATTGCCGAGGGAAGCCATGTGGCCGACGTCGGCAGCGGCGCAGGCCTCCCCGGCCTGTGCCTGGCAATTGCCCGGCCGGATCTGGAACTGACCCTGATCGAACCCCTCGAACGGCGCGTCATCTGGCTCCAGGAAGTCGTGGACGATCTCGGGCTGGACAACGTCACCATCATGCGCACGCGCGCGGAGCTCGCGGTTGGTATGGTGAACGCCGACGTCGTCACGGCACGCGCCGTGTCGGCCCTCTCCAACCTCGCCGGACTGACCATTCCGCTGTTGGCGGGCAAGGGTGAAGTGGTCGCGATCAAGGGACGCAGCGCCGGCGAGGAAATCGAAAAGGCCGCCAAGGTGATTCGGAAACTCGGCGGCACCCAGACTTCCGTTGTACTGGTGGGCGAGGACCTTCTCGAAGAACCCACAACCGTGGTCCGAATCGTTGTGAATAAGCCTCAAAAGATTGCCTAGCACAAGCCCGTCGCCCCGGACTCCGAGGGTAAGAGGTTAGGCTAGTAACCGGCAGAAAGAGCCGAACGAGAGTGAGTGTGTCACAGTGACCAGTAGCGAAGCCTCCACACAACGGATCCCCCCGTTTGTGTCCCTGGGGTCCGCACGGGCCTTCGTTGTGCCTCCGGTCGCTCGCAATAACGCCGGAAATCGCACGGCATCGGTTGCAAAGACCGCCGGAATGGCAAACGTTTCACGTGAAACATCTGCTGCCCCCACAAAGAATGTTTTGGACTCCATCGATGACTCCAGCCCCATTGCGCGTGAGCTGGCCCATGAAAACAAACGCCGGGAACGCCTCCTGGGCCGCGCGCTGCCGAAGCCGGACAAGACCCGCATCTTCACCGTTTCGAACCAGAAGGGCGGAGTGGGTAAAACGACCACCACGGTCAACATTGCCGCCGCCCTCGCTGCTGCTGGCCTGAACGTGCTGGTTATCGACATCGATCCACAGGGCAATGCGTCGACCGCCCTTGGAATTGAACACCACGCCGACGTTGACAGCATTTACGACGTGCTCATCAACGACTACCCGTTGCAGGACGTTGTGGCACCCTGCCCGGACATTGACAATCTGATCTGCGCACCTGCAACGATCCACCTGGCCGGCGCCGAGATTGAACTGGTCAGCCTCGTTGCCCGCGAACAGCGCCTCCGCCGTGCGATTGACGTGTACGCCAAGGAACGGGCGAAGAATGGTGAGGAGCGGCTGGACTACATCTTCATCGATTGCCCGCCGAGCCTGGGGCTCCTGACCGTCAACGCGTTCTGTGCGGCCAGTGAGGTGCTCATTCCGATCCAGTGCGAGTATTACGCACTTGAGGGACTGAGCCAGCTGCTGAAGAATATCGAAATGATCCAGAAGCACCTGAATGCCGATCTCGTAGTCTCCACCATCCTTCTGACCATGTACGACGGCCGAACGAACCTCGCTGCCCAGGTGGCAGCCGAGGTACGCGAGCACTTCCCGGAGCAGGTCCTCGGCGCTGTGGTTCCCCGGTCTGTACGCATTTCCGAGGCTCCCAGCTACCAGCAAACCGTGATGACTTACGATCCCTCATCCAGTGGTGCTCTGTCCTACCTGGAAGCCGCAGCCGAAATCGCGAAACGTTAGAATCTTTTCAGGAATTGCACTAACTAGAGCCCGGTTATGCCCGGCTCTTTCAATGGAGGGATTTATCCATGAGCGATAAGCGACGCGGCCTCGGCCGTGGACTTGGGGCACTCATTCCAAGTTCCGCTGCGGCTTCCGGCAACGGTTCAGCGCCGTCCCGTCCCGTGGATCTGTTCTTTCCGGAGGGCCGAAAGCGGACACCGGCAGCTGAAATGGCGGCCACGGAAACAACCACCGCTGCCCCCGAGAAATCAACCTCAGAGCCGCACGCACCCCTTTCGCCACCGGCACCGGCCGCGGCCGGCCATTCCGACGCGCCGGATTCGAAAACGGCCCCCCGGGCGAAGAAACCGCCGGTACGGAAGACAGCGTCAGCTAAGGGTGAGGACCGCGACGTGGAACTTGTCGAGGTACCTGGTGTCCGCTTCGCGGAAATCCCGGTCACTGACATCCACCCCAACCGCAAGCAGCCCCGCTCCGTCTTCGATGAGGACGACATGGCGGAACTGGTTCACTCGGTCCGCGAAATCGGTGTTCTCCAGCCAATTGTTGTCCGCACTTCATCTGAAGAAGGTGGAGAACCCTATGAACTCGTCATGGGTGAGCGCCGCTGGCGGGCAGTACAGGCCGCGGGCCTTGAAACCATCCCCGCCATCGTCCGGGATACAACCGATGACGACCTCCTCCGCGATGCCCTCCTGGAGAACCTGCACCGGAGCCAACTGAACCCGCTCGAGGAGGCTGCCGCTTACCAGCAGTTGCTGGAGGACTTCGGCACCACGCACGAACAACTCGCCGACCGCATCGGACGTTCACGCCCCCAGGTCTCGAATACGCTCCGCCTGCTCAAGCTTCCGCCACTGGTCCAACGCCGTGTAGCGGCCGGCATCATCTCCGCCGGCCACGCCCGCTCGCTCCTGGCACTTCCGGATGCTGCCGCCATGGAACGCCTGGCGCAGAAAATCGTCGCTGAGGGCATGTCCGTTCGCGCCACCGAAGAGGCCGTGACGCTCTACCAGAATCCTTCGACGGCACCCAAGAACAATATTCCGCGGCCCGGTGCGCGGCACGAACGCCTGGATTATCTTGCTTCGTCGCTTTCTGACCGGCTCGATACCAACGTCAAAATCTCCCTTGGTGCACGCAAGGGCCGGGTCAGTATCGAGTTCGCGAGCGTGGAGGACCTGAACCGGATCATGGATGTCTTGTCGCCGGGAGCTTCCAGCTAGTCCCCCGCGCGCCATCGAAGGGTCCTGTTTCACGTGAAACAGGACCCTTTGTTGTTGGCCGTGGTGTACCCGCTGCGATAACACAGATTCTCCGTACCCGCTATATTTCGCACGGTGGGCTCGGAAGAGACCCCTACGGCCCAGAAGGCGCGCGGGTCGTCGGCGGCTGGAGCGTGCTGTTCTGTATGGAGAGTGAAAATAGGCCGCAGCGTGAGGTTCGTGACGCCACTCCAGTAGCAATTGCCCGCAACGAGAGTGATGCAATACCGGCAGGTGCTCCTGCCCGCGCGAGGCCGGTGATCCGGAACAGATCCCTTACCCCCTGGGTGCGCGTTTCACTGCGCTCAACCAAAGGTGGGACGGCACTTCCCACCTTTGGTGTTCGGGGTCCGGTCGGAACAGAGATCCGGTCGTTTCACGTGAAACATGGAGCTCTTCACCGGACTACTGGGGCTTGGACTGGTGCATGTGGAACAGCTGCATGGGAACCTCATCGTGGCTGGCATGCCTGAACATCATCGATACTCTGGGCGGAAGATGACAGGTGCAGTTATTGACCCCTCAGGAAACTTTCTTTGTTTCCAGAATGGCGACGATACCCTGCAACAGACGGGCCGGCCAATCACAGTGTCCGTGCACGCACACACAGACGGAAGCAGTACGCATGCAGAAACACGCGTCGTGGCGAACGAAAACCTGTCTCTGGTGGTCCCCTCTTGGAGTGCGCTGCGCGCGGCCTAGGTTTCACGTGAAACATTCAGACTCGTGACGGTGGCTTGCTGAAAGCGAGGGCGCCCCCGGTCCACGGACACATTCCTTCGATCGGGGCTGCTTCCTGTAACTTACCCGCTCAGTTCGTTCAGGCAGTCCGGCTCATTCATCAGCACTGCAGTGTATGTCCTGGAGCGCGGCCTTGCCTCGGAAAGTTCTGTCAACGGGCACCAGAATGGATGCAGACGCGATACACGGGCCCCTAGGCGAAGGACCGGCCTACGGTCTCGGCAGGGGGCTACGCGGCCATCAGGGGACTTCTGCGGACCGCCCGGGGCCCAGGTTAGGAATGGCATCAACACAGGCGTCTCCGGAGCGCTGGGAGGCCTCCAGCGACCCGCGATAACGACAGGTCCCAGGCGCCTGGGCATTCGAAGAAGCTCCGGGGTCCTCCGGACTGCCGCACGGCGCACTCTGCTCACGAAGGATGGGGACCAGAAGCGCAATCGCCGGTACGGGCGTGCAATTGAGAAGAAGCGGTGCGGCTGGAGATCGTTCGGAATCTAAGCGGTACTGTCTTGCCCTTGGCAGGTTCCCATCTCCAGGGGGGCCATGGGAGGGCACTGTGCACCGATCCCGGCGGTTCTGAGAGCCCGATGGTGCGCTCCCCCACGACGAACACCCCGGACCGGGTGGGACATTTCCGCTGCGTGGCCTGCCTGGGTCTGCTGGCCTTCCGGCTGCGGTGCGCTTGTGTGGGAAGCTCCGAGAGGCAGCCCATGGCAGGCATTCGTTGTGCCAAGGACGGCCGCAAGCGGTCCCGTGACCATTCCCAGCTGTCCACCGTTTGCGTCCGATGAAGCGGGTGATGGCGGGTCGCTTACCGGGGTGATGAACCGACCGACAAGGGGGCTCCGGCCGGGCCGGAAGCAGAGGTGAGAACAGTGGATTGATCAGCGGATGCAGCGGTGGATACTGCTGTGGATAACTTTGTGGATTGTCCCGGAGGAAAACCCGAACCAGTTCTCCGGCGCTGGGGTTGCGGGAAACCATGTGGAGGGCTGGAGTCACCTGATCGGGGATGGAGGCTTATCCCTGTTTCACGTGAAACATTCGCTGGTTCTGGGCCATGATCCGATTTGCCCATACCCGCGCCTTCTGAATCACCTGCCAGCGGTTAATTTTTGCTGCATCTGAGGGGAATTTCGCGGTTTGGACTCGGGTGCAACGATCCATCCAGTGGTGTCTCGGGCCGGCTGCACGGAATGCTGCAGATGAACCTCCTGGTACGCAGCATCGGATTGCCCTTCCGCGGCGGTGCAGGACCGTTCCTCGGTGCTGTGACAAATCCCTCACAGCCTGTGGATAACTGTGTGTATAAAGTCTGTGGAGAAACCTGTGGTTAGTGTCTCCGTGATGCCCGGGCTGGTAGCTGTTGCGAATGCCCTGGATCCATTTATCCGTTGCGCAAGCAGCGTTCATATCGGACACCCTCACAACTCAGTCGTACCAAAGGGGCGGCAGTTGTCCAACCCTCTTCAGAACGCCGTAGCTCCTGCCGGCACGTGACCGGAGACGTTCCTCAAACTCGCCGGTGTGGCTTCCGCTCACAGAATCCGCGTCGGCGGCTCGGGCGGTCCTGCTGGAAAACCATGCGGGACGCGCAGGAAAGTCCACCGTGAGCTGACCAGAAAATTCCGCTCCGGCAGGGGCCATGCTGGGCAGCCATTTGTACGAGCCTGTGTCTTCTGCCCGGGGCTCGTTCGCCCGGACCCGCCGTGTCCAGGGACCCGGGAACGGCCACACCACAACCCGCCGTCTGGCGTGCGTTATCCCCGGACGGCCCCCTTCATATGGGCACGCTGTGTGGTCCCGGATGGTCGCCTGTTGGGATGGGCCCTTGTTCCGTGGTTGTGGTGGTCAATTGGCGGAACGCGAAACCGACCGCGGCATGGCCTTTGTTCCAGGCCTGGATCAGGAATCTATCTCCGGGCACGCGAATCCCCGGGTTTGCCTGTTGACAAGGATGATGCCTGCCATCTGGGGGGCGGTGTCAGAGTCCCCTTGTGTGCCGCAAGGGGCCTGGGCGCCATAGTGGTTGGCTGGGGTGCCTCCGGATTGGCGGAGACCAGTGCATTATCCCCTCCCGGACTCAGCGGAGTCCGTAGTCCGCAGCTACAAAAGCGGCCACTACGGCCAGCGGGCGGACCCTTCCAAGCCCGGAGAACCACGTCTGCCAGCGATAGGCCGGTGGCATTCCGGTTCAAGGGAGTAAAGAAGCGGACCGGAAGTACTGACGTATCGATACCTCCAAGAGCACGGCCCCGAGCCTTTGTGGCGCTGTGGCGGCGTTGGAGGACTGCGAGTGCCGCACCGGGCGCAATAGGACCGCGGGGAGGCCCCCAGGGCTGCTTCCGGCAGCATGGAGGGTGCGGTCCGCCGTTGAGCTTTCCTTTCGCGCTGGCGGCGGGCCCGGGAGGTGTGGACGATGATGTTTCACGTGAAACGAAGTCCCAACACTTTCCATCCGGGCGTTTGCGCAACCGAGGCAGCTACGTCGAGGTGTGGCTCCAGGATTTGGAACCGCTACAGCTGACAACTCCCGGTCCGCCGTGCGTGGGTAGCGCTCAAGTATCCAAGCCAAGAGGAACAGTTTCCGGCAGGCGCCTTTGTCCCGCCGCACAGAGAGCCTGCGCCATAGGTGAGAGTCAATTATCGAATGGTAGGGTGCGCGAGGGTTTCTGCGCTCGGGGTCCGGTTTACTCTGAGTTCCGGCGGGGCGTTTCACGTGAAACAACCACGATTCTGATTGGTTTGGAGTCGTGCACCAAGTAGGTTTCACGTGAAACTGTGAGTCCTTTGGACCTTCCAGGATGCATCGAGGCGGCGCATTCGCGAAGCACGAACAGACGACGACCGGGGTTCTGCGGGTTCCAGCAGGGAGATGTTTCACGTGAAACGAGATACCGCACCCTGTGGCGGGTAGCAATTCGGGATGACAACCCGCCACCCCAAGACCGTTCAGTCGCGACCGCCAACTCGACCGCGCCGCGGTCGTTTCACGTGAAACATAGCAGGCGCAACCTGGCAGTTGTCCTTTATGCCGCACAGTAGCCTCGGTTTGTGTTCGCGTGGAGCTGGAGCAGGAGAAGGTCAAAGATAGTGTTGGAGGGCTGCTCCGATACCGGAGGCTTCGTTTAGGCAGGTGCATTATCGGTTAGCGCCGCCCGTATGGCGTTGGTCCGACGGCAAGCCACGATTGGCTCTTGTCACCAGGGTTGGCGCCGTCTTACTTCTGAACAGGAAGTGGGCGACGCCTCTGGTCCACTGGTTAGTATGCAAGCGGTGCGGCGCCATGTGAGCTGGCGTATGTTCCGCTCGCTGCCGGTCTCAGCCGGCCACTCCGCTTCCCGGAGCACACCGCGTTGCCGTCCGGGGGGCGATGACCTACTGCGGGAGACGCTGCCATGTCCGTTGCTTCGATGCGGATGTTTCACGTGAAACGAGAACAGCGAATTGTTGCGTCCCATCCGCCACTCATCCATGAAGCCGGAGAGCCTATCCCCGGTCAGGGTCGGGTTGACTCGCAGTGGCAGGCAGGCAGGCAGGCAGGCATGAACCAGGCAACTTGGGATCGGAAAGCAACGTAAATGCAATTACTTATGCATAATCAGTCGTTCCCCTGCGAACTGTCAAAGGCCTGAACCTCCGCGCAGGGCCCTAACCCAAATCGCGTCACAAAAAAAGTGGCCCCACTCCCTGCAACGGAAGTGAGGCCACCTTGGCGCCTGGTCTGCACTAAGCACAGACCGTGCCGGTACTAGGACAATACGTCCGCGAATTCCTTCTCGAAGAACTGCTTGGGGCGGGCGCCGATCACGGTCCCCTTCACTTCGCCGTCCTGGAACAGGTAGACGGCGGGAATGGAGGTGATGCCGTACTGGGCTGCGATCGCCGGGTTGTCGTCTACGTTCACCTTGACGACGTCCACCTTCTCGCTGTACTGCTCGGAGATCTCGTCGAGGATGGGTCCGAGCTTGCGGCACGGGCCGCACCACTCGGCCCAGAAGTCCACGATGACCGGTTTGGAAGCAGCCAGTACATCGGTGCCGAAACTGGCGTCTGTTACGTCTTTTGCGTTACTCATGGCCCTGTCTTTCTTGGGTTGGTTGCTGCGCGCCGATTAGGCCTGGAAGTCTGCGAGGTAGTGCTCGACGTCAAGGGCGGCTACACAGCCGGACCCCGATGCCGTGATGGCCTGGCGGTAGGTCGGGTCGATGACGTCGCCGGCGGCAAAAACGCCCTTGATGCTGGTCTTCGAGGTACGGCCGTCGACCGCAATGGTGCCTTCGGGGGTCAGGTCCAGCTTGCCCTTGACGAGGTCCGTGCGCGGATCGTTGCCGATTGCCACAAAGACACCCGTGACGGCGAGCTCTGTTTCGGCGCCGTCCACGAGGTTCTTCAAGCGAAGACCTGTGACCTTGTCCTGGCCGAGGACATCCTCAACGCCGGTGTTCCAGATAAAACTGATTTTGTCGTGTGCCAGGGCGCGGTCGGCCATGATCTTGGAGGCCCGCAGGGTGTCGCGGCGGTGGACCACGGTGACAGACTTCGCGAACTTGGTGAGGAATAGTGCCTCTTCCATGGCAGAGTCGCCTCCGCCGATTACGGCGATGTCCTGTCCCTTGAAGAAGAAACCGTCGCAGGTTGCACACCAGCTGACACCGTGACCGGAAAGGCGCTTTTCGTTCGGCAACCCAAGTTCACGGTAGGCGGAACCAGTCGAGAGGATGATGGACCGCGCCCGGAAGATCTCCCCCGAGCCGATGGTCACGGTCTTGATGTCGCCGTCGAGATCCAGTTCGGTAACGTCCTCGAACTGGATTTCGGTGCCGAACCGGGCGGCCTGCTTCTCGAAGTTTTCCATCAGGTCCGGACCCATGATTCCATCCGGGAAACCCGGGTAGTTCTCAACGTCCGTGGTGTTCATCAGCTCGCCGCCGGCGGTGACTGAACCGGCCAGGAGCAACGGCTTCAGGTTGGCGCGCGCCGTGTACACCGCGGCGGTGTAGCCCGCAGGGCCGGAGCCGACGATGATGACATCACGAACTTCGGACGCGGTGTTTTCTGCGTTGCTCACTAAACGGTGAACCTCTTCCTTTGTCGACTCGCCCGCCTGGATGGTCGGCCACATGGCACAACTACCACTTGGTGCCGAATATTCCGGTTGGACTGGGCATCACCGGAAGGCACCAACTCTCAGGCTACAGATTTGGTACTGAGGAGCGCCGGAAACTGCGCCGCTGACAGGTCCGCTACTGGACCTTGATCTCGGCCAGACGAAGGCCATATCCGTAGCGGGTCTTTGGGGCCGCCAGCTTGGGCAGGGCCTTGATGGAGACGATGACATACTGCGCGGTGGTGGGCTCCTGCAGGGATATCGTCAGATCCGGGGACGTGAAGCTGTTACTGCCAATCTGCTTGGCGCCGTCCATGGACGGCCGGTCGTTGGTGAGGACGCTGATGCTGCCGCCGGACGCCCCCAGCTGGCTCAGCGTCACCGAGGAGACCTCGGCAGGGTTCTTGAGCTTGACGACGAGCGGAACCTCGGCGGTCAGGCCACCCCAGTTGTCCGTGGCGAATTCCATTTCCGACCAGTAGCTCGCGGCGTTGCCGTCAAAGGTCTTGACCAGGTCGCCGTCATAGGTACCGGCAAAATCGAAATTTCCCAGCCGCGTAACGTTCTCAATGGCGGGTGGGCCTGCGGCCGGCGCGGCGCTGGCGCCTGACGGCTGCGTTTGACCGGGCTCGCTGGGGGACGTAGTGCCGCCGGCAACGGGCTCCGGAGTGGTCTTGAAGAGGCTGCCGAGGTTGGTTACAGCAAGAACCAGGCCGACCACGAGGACCGCGGCCAGCAGTCCGCCAACCAGCCACCGCAGGGAGCGGGGCTCGCGCTGAGGTTCCTCGTCCTTGCCGTAGTACTCGTCATCTGCCGTGGAGTCGCTGCTCCGGGCCGAGCCCGGGAAGAACCCGGGGGCGCGGTTTGCCGACGCACTCCCGGCCGCAGCGGCAAGCGCCGGGGCCTCACCCTGCTGGGAAGCCCTCCGGCTGTCGGGGTGTTCGTAGTCTTCTTTTGACCACAGCGAAACCTTGGGTGTTTCCGCGGGAGCCGGCGGTGTGGAGTCACGTCCAGCGGGTTTTGGGGAGCCTCCCTGGACCGTCTGGGGAGCCGTGACGTGAGAGGCGGCCTGCTGGGTCGCGGTTTCGGGGGATTTCGCGTTGGCCGACGCTGCCGCTGCGGCGCCATCAGCACGTCCTGCAGTGCCAGCGGCGGCCGCGGCAGGGGGCGACGTGGCCGGACGCAATTGCGGGCGGGCCGGGGAAACCAGCGGCACAGCCGGCTTGGACTTCTGCGCCGGCGCGGCCGGCTTCTGATTCTGCCCGTAGTTGATGTAGCCCGCGTCCATCTCTTCTTCGTCGTAGGTTTCGGGCTCGTGGGAGCGCGGCTGACCGAAGATTTCGCTGCCCAGCGTGTCGGTGAAGAACGGCTCGACGTACGGCGGGTTGGACGATACCACCAGATCCAGCAGGTCAGCGGCCGGGGTGTCGTTGGTGACGAGGTACGTCGTGTCGTCACTGACGCCCAGATCCAGGATCTGTACGTGCCCGGGACGCTCCCCTGTGGCGACTTCCCGGGCGCTCTGCGCCACCTGATCGGCATTGTCGGGGCCGGCCACAAGGATGCTCACGGCACGGTTGAGTACCTGGTCCACACCGGCCAGCACCAGATCCTGGTCATGTGAGGTCAGTACAGTGGCAGTGACCTTGTAACGGCCACCTAGTACTGATCCGACATCGATCGGGTGGGACACGCGCTCCTCCTAGACTGTCCGGGAGCTGCCGAGCTGATCACTTCATCAGTGACCGCAGGCCGTCCGGTAAAGCCGGTGGACCCCAGGCCTGCAACTCCCCTTGTTAGTCTCCGATCCTAGCCGATGCGCCGGTCCCGTCCACGGAAGCACGGCGCCGCGGACCCGGCCGGTTACTATTTTTTCTTCTTGCCGCCGAACGGGAAATTGGTGTTGTGCCCAGCGGGGCCCTGGGGGGTCCTTCCCCCGGGCCGGGGGACGTCGGCGCCCAGGCCGTCCTCTGCGGTACTGGGCGAGTCCTCGGCGGGCAGGTAGCCGCCTTCCGGGCCGGTGCGTCCCTCCCGTTCGTCCAGGTCGGGACCGGCGCGGAAGGAGACGGCATCGAATTCCCCGGAAATCCGGGGAATGAGTCCGGTGTCCACCGAGACAGTGGCACGGTCCGGCCTCGGAGGTGTTGCAGCGGCGCCGCCAGGAAGCGCCCCGGCAGAGGGCTCCGCAGGCGGGCGGCGGCGCAGGCGCCCCAGCAGCGGTTGCAGCAGGTCGCTCAGCTCGGTCACCCTGAGGAGCTTCAGCAGCAGCAGGTAGGCCGCCAGCATAACGGGCCCGGCGACGGCGATCGTCACCAGTGCGGCGGCCGGGGTGCTCCAGGCGAAGCCGTCCCGGCTGTAACTTCCCAACAGCCACAAGGCCACGGCACCGGTCAGCGCGGAACCCAGCGCGGCGTAGCCCATCCGGATGTAGGAGTTGGCGATCCGCGGCCCGTCCAGATGTCCCAGGAGCCGGCGCAGGAAGATGGCGCTCACGATCACGGCCAGGATATTGCCGCCGGTGTAGAGGGCGGCGATGGCGAAGATGATCTGATCGAACGGCAGGAATTGGATTGTGAAGGCGGCAACCACATTTACGAGGGCCAGCACCAGCTGGATGAAGAACGGTGTCCGGGCGTCCTCGTTGGCGTAGAACACGCGGGACATCATGAAATTGGCGCTCATGAACGGTGTGCTGAGGGCCAGGATGGTCAGCGTCTGGGCCAGCATGACGCCGTCCTGGGGCACCCCGCCGGAGAAGAACATGCCCAGCGGTCCGGCCAGCGCGAACAGGGCCAGGGCCCCGAACACCGTGGCCACGGCCATGGTGCGGAGTCCGTGGGAGAGCGCGTTGCGGAGCGCGGCGTGGTCCCCGTCCTGCGAGGCCCGGGTCATCCGGTTGAACAGCACCGTGGCCAGCGACAGCGCAATGATTGAGTGCGGGAGCAGGTACAGCTGGCTCGCTACTTCCAGCACGGCGTTGCCCGGCAGCGTGTCGGCGGCCGGGTCCCCTGCCTGTTCCAGCCTGAGCCGTTCCGCGCCCGGGATCGTGGCGATGCGCATGACATAAAGGAAGGCCAGCTGCCCGACGGCGGCCGTCGCCAGGGTCCAGACGCTCAGCCTGGCGGCCTGGCCCAGTCCGACTCCGCGCCATCCGAAACGCGGCCGCAGCCTGAGCCGGAGACGAAGCACCGGGATCAGCAGGATAGCGGTCTGGGCGATGACTCCGAGGGTGGAGAAACCGGCGACCAGGAACGTCTGGGTGGAGCCCCAGGTGTCCAGGGTGTGGGGGTTGTCCGCGTTGGCGCCGAACGTCCAGATGAACATGCCCAGGCCGGCGATCGCGACAATATTGTTCAGGATCGGCGCCCACATCGCGGGCCCGAACGCGCCGTGGGCATTGAGCACCTGGGTCAGCAGGGCGTACAGGCCATAGAAGAAGATCTGAGGAAGGCACAACAACGCGAAGGACACCGCGAGGGCCTTCTGCTCCGGCGAGTATCCCTGTGTCGTCAGCTCGATGACCCACGGCGCCAGCAGCGTCACTGCCAGCGTGAGGGTCAGCAGTACCAGCACAGCCAGCGTCAGCAGCCGGCTGATGTAGTCCGCTCCCTTGTCCGGGGCCTTGCTGGCCTTGATGATCTGGGGCACCAGCACGGCATTGAAGACACCGCCCGCCACCAGCAAAAAGATCAGGTTCGGCAGGTTGTTCGCATTGATGAACGTGTCGTTGACCGTGGAGCCCAGGCCGAGGGCGGCCGCCAGCATCCAGGTCTTGGCGAAGCCCAGGAAACGCGAGACCAGCGTTCCGGCGGCCATGATGGCGCTGGAACGGACTTCTCCGGATTGGACGGCTGTGGAATCGGCGGGGCCGGAGTGCGCGGGGGTGGGTTTGGCTGATGACATCGTCATCATCGTCTCACCCGGGCACGGCTTTGGATGCTATCCACGTCGGTGACAAGGGGATCGTGTGGCCCTAGCGGTGTTCGGGCAGAACTTCTTTGGCGAGGTCGGCAATGCGGCGCTCGTTCGGGAAGGAGAGCTTCCGGGCCAGCTCATGGATGGGAACCCAGGCGACGTCCACGGCTTCCTTGTCCGGATCATTCTCGATCGTCAGTTCCCCGCCCGTGGCCTGCAACAGGAAATGGTGGACCGTCTTGTGGACACGGTGCCCGCTGACCGTGAACCAGTAGTCGATGCTTCCCAGCGGCGCGAGGATCTTGCCCTCGATGCCGGTTTCCTCCGCGATCTCCCGCGCGGCGGCTTCCTCGTTGCTTTCCGTGCCTTCCGGATGACCCTTGGGCAGGCACCACTCCAGACGTCCGCCGCGATTGAGGCGGGCGATGACCGCAACCCGGAGTTCGGCGTCGGAGGTGTCCACTACAACGCCGCCGGCGGAGATTTCCTCCACAGTGGGGAGGGAGGCCTGTCCGGAGTGCTGTACCGGCGCGACATTGGCACCGATTGCCGATGGCAACGGTGCGTTTGTCCTCCTGCCGGGAGCGCTCGGTACGGGATGGGCCATGAAGTCCACTCTAACGACTCTTGTCCGCACTTGATGACCTGAACATGGCAGGAAAGTGGACGGCAGGGAAAGTGGATCACCCATTCCTTCCCTTAGCTTCGCTGCCAGCAGCCGGACTTGGGGAGCATTGGGTGTGGTGCTGGCCGGGATTTCTGACAAGCTTAAGAAACTATGGCGCACGCACATCACAATACTGACCCGCACACTGTTGATTTTCAGGTAGACCCTGTGGTTCTGGAGCTTGGGCAGCGGTTTGTCGACGCCGGCCACGAACTCTCCCTGGTGGGCGGACCCGTGCGCGATCTGTTCCTGGGCCGGGTGTCCCCCGATCTGGACTTCACCACCGACGCCACCCCGGACCAGACGGTTGCCCTGATCAGGAAGTGGGCTGACAATTACTGGGAAATCGGGCGTGCCTTTGGCACCATCGGGATGCGCAAGGCCGGCTTCCAGATCGAAATCACCACGTACCGCGCCGAGGCGTACGATCCCAACTCCCGCAAACCTGTGGTGGCGTTCGGAACGTCGCTGACGGATGACCTGCTGCGCCGCGACTTCACGATCAACGCCATGGCTCTGCGTCTGCCCGCGCTGGAGCTGGTGGATCCCTTCGGCGGCGTCCGCGACCTCCACGCGTCCATCCTCGCCACCCCGGGGGCCCCGGAATCCTCCTTCTCCGACGATCCGCTGCGCATGATGCGCGCCGCCCGCTTCGCCGCCCAGCTGGGGATCACGGTGCACGAGGACGTCCGTTCCGCGATGTCCCGGATGGCGGAACGGATCACCATGATCTCCGCGGAACGGGTCCGCGAGGAGCTGGTCAAGCTCATCTGCGCGGCACACCCCCGGGCCGGGGTGGACCTGCTCGTGGACACGGGCCTGGCCGACTTCGTGCTGCCTGAGGTCTCCGCGCTGCGGCTCGAATCGGATGAACACCACCGGCACAAGGACGTCTACCAGCACTCGCTGCAGGTCCTGGAGCAGGCCGCCGCGCTTGAAACGGGTGCCGACGGCGCCGTGCCCGGGCCGGACTTTGTGCTGCGGTTCGCAGCTTTGATGCACGACGTCGGGAAGCCGGCCACGCGCCGCTTCGAGCCGGGCGGCGCTGTGAGCTTCAGGCACCACGACATGGTCGGGTCCAAACTGACGACAAAACGGATGAAGGCGCTGCGCTTCGACAACGACACGATCAAGGCCGTGGCCAAGCTGGTGGAACTGCACATGCGCTTCTACGGCTACGGCGATGCCGGCTGGAGCGATTCGGCCGTCCGCCGCTATGTCACCGACGCCGGTCCGCTGCTGGAACGGCTGCACCGGCTGACCCGCTCGGACGTGACCACCCGCAACCAGCGCAAGGCCGAGCGGCTCGCCTTCGCCTACGACGATCTCGAGGCCCGGATCGCGGCCCTGCGGGAGCTGGAATCGCTGGAGGCCGTCCGCCCCGACCTCGACGGCGGGCGGATCATGGAACTCCTGGGACTCAAACCCGGCCCCGTCGTCGGCCGCGCCTACAAATTCCTGCTGGAGGAACGGATGGAGCACGGCCCGCTGGAACCCGCCGTCGCCGAGGCCAAACTGCACGAATGGTGGGCTGCGCAGCCCGAGTCCGCCGATGCACTCTCAACCGAGGAGTCCTAAGTGAATGCACCTTCCAACGGCCCCCGCCCGCAGCTGTGGATGCTGCGGCACGGCGAAACAGAGTGGTCAAAGAGCGGCCAGTACACCGGCCTCACCGACCTCCCGCTCACCGTGGAGGGTGAGCAGCAGTCCGTGGAGGCACGCAAGATACTCGACGCCGTCGACTTCGACCTGGTGCTGACGTCCCCGTTGCGGCGGGCACGCCGGACCGCGGAACTCGCCGGCTTCCCCGACGCCCAGCTGGAGCCGCTCGCGGTCGAATGGCACTACGGCGACTACGAGGGCATCAGTTCGGACCTCATCCGCAAGGACAACCCGGAATACCTGATCTGGACCCACGGGGTGCCGAACGGCGAAGCCCTCGATGACGTCGCTGCGCGGGCGGACAAAATTGTGGCGAGGGTGCTGGAATCCGGCCTGGACAACGTGCTGATCGTGGCCCATGGACACTTCTCCCGGATCCTCACCGCCCGGTGGCTGGGGCTCGATCCCCACGAGGGCCGGCACTTCATCCTGGGAACCGCGAAAGTCTGCACGCTTGGCTGGGATAAGAAGACCCCGGCAGTGGTCCGCTGGGGCCTATAAATACGGTTTATAAATAACGTTAGAAAAGTTTATGAATGCGGTAGTCAAGTGCCGCATTCCTGGTGTATTTTTATTTCTGACCCCAGAGCGTCCTGCCGGGGTCGAGGCGCGCGTCGCCCGGCAGTCAGCCGGAGCCGCGGCATAACAGAAAAGGAGGTTGGGAAAAATGATTACTTTGACTAGCGGATGGATGTATTTCGCCACCGCCACCCCGGCCTCTGACGCTGAACCGCGCCCAAATTTCGGCCCGACTGCCTCCTGACCCCCGGCTGCGACCAGGTCTTTGACCTGGGACCCGCAACCAAGGTGATACCGGCCCTCCCCTTCCCGGGAGTTCCGTGACAGCGGACTGACCCAGCGGAACCATGCGGTTGCGCAGCATCCCCAAAGTCCGGAACCCAGTTTCCTGCTGGGGTTGCGGCATTCCGTGTCCAGGCCCTCTCGCTTTTGCGAAACCGTTTAATTAGCGTCGGGTATTTCCGTGCCCAATTACGGTCTTTTCATCCCCAATTCACAGAGGCCTTAATTGGCATGCCCAATTCCCCCCATTCCGGCCGTACCCGCGAAAGGTCCATCGTGACAATTGCCAGCACCACAGCCCGGCCACGCAGCATGAGCCGGCGGCGGGAGGTGACCACCATGAAGCAAAAAATCCGGAGAATCCTGCGCCGGGCCCTCAAACCGGCCCCCAGGCACACAACATCGTTCAACGGACAACTCCTCGACCAGAAGCGTGAAGACGTCTACGTCGTTATGCATCAGACTGGCCCCATCCGCTGAGGCAGGTCCAGGCATCGAAGGAGGAACTCATGCCTGACATCGGAACTGATCCGCAGGGAGCCCACGCGGCGACGCGTGGGCTCCCTCGTTTAAGGACCCGTTCAGCCACCCGCCCGGCGCGGCACGGTCACCCACAGCTGCCCCGGTAAGCTCGGGGACATGCAGGAGACAAAGCCGCCGGAGCACCGCAGACGTGTCCGACTGGTCATTCCGACCCGCAGCGACCCCCTGCTGAGGAACTTCACGGAACTGATCGGTGGACCCCTTGGCCGCCGCTCTGCCCCCGGTATCGTCTCCCCAGGATTTTTCACCGTGCAACGCGTCCTGGTCCTGCTTACCGTGCTGGCAGCCGTGATCGGCATCCTGCTCAAGTCCTATTGCCGCAGCAACGGCTGGGAAACCCCGGGCCAGTTCTATGCAACCTGCTATTCGGACTTCCCGGAACTGTTCAAGAACCGCGGCCTCGCCGACGGCGCCTTCCCCTTCATTACGCAGGATACGTTCTTCGAGTACCCCGTCCTCATGGGCTTAATCGCCGGCGTCACGGCCCTGCTGGTACCCGGCGAGGGCGTCTCGGCCAGCCGCATCCTGGCCTACTTCGACATCAACGCCGCCCTGATCCTGGCCGTCTGGATCGTCACGGTCCTCGCCACGGCACGGATGGCCCGCCGCCGGCCGTGGGACGCGGCCATGGTGGCGGTTGCCCCTGGTCTGATCCTGGCCGGCACCATCAACTGGGACATGTGGGCTGTTGGGCTCCTGGCCCTCGGCATGTATTTCTTCTCCCGGAACAACCTCATACTGGCCGGGATCTTCATTGGGCTGGGCACCGCAACCAAGCTCTACCCGTTGCTGATCCTTGGCGCGGTCCTGCTCCTGGCCCTGCGGACCGGGAGGATCCGGGCGATCCTGGTCACCACCGCCGCCGCCGCCGCCGCGTGGCTGGCCGTCAACGTCCCGGTCGCCGTCGTCAACCCGGAAGGCTGGAAGTACTTTTACCAGTTCACCGAGGACCGGCCCGCCGGCTACAGTTCGTCCTGGTTTGCCTACAACCTCGTCGCCGGCCGGCTGGGCTGGCTCCCCCTGCAGCCCGAGGCGATCAACACCCTCGCCTTGAACCTCTTTGTGCTGGCCTGTGTGCTGATCGGGGTGCTGGCCCTGGCCGCGCCCCGGCGGCCCCGGCTCGCGCAGCTCGCCTTCCTGATCGTTGCCGCGTTTATCCTGACCAACAAGGTCTACTCACCCCAGTTCGTCATCTGGCTCATCCCGCTGCTCGCCCTGGCCCGACCGCGCTGGCGCGACTTCCTGATCTGGCAGACCCTTGAGGCGCTGCATTGGGCGGCCGTCTGGGTGTACCTCGGACAGTCGACGAGCGGGGGCGTCTCCCAGCACAATATTGATATGCCCTACTATGTCCTCGCAGTGTTCTTCCATATGATCGCCACCGGCTACCTGATGGTGCGGGTGGCCTGGGAAATCTGGGACCCCAGCCATGACGTGGTCCGCCGCTACGGGATGGATGATCCGCAGGGCGGGCCGTTCGAAGGCCTACAGGACCGGCTGCGGATGGACCTGCTGCGCCCGGCGGCGTCCGTGCTGCCCTGGCGGAAGGTGCCCACGGATGCCTGATGTCGCCGTCGTCGGATCAGGACCGAACGGGCTCGCCGCCGCGGTGACCCTCGCCCGCGCCGGACTGAAGGTGCACGTTTACGAGGCGGCGCCTACCCCGGGCGGCGGGCTGCGCACTACGGAACTCATGGAACCCGGCCACTTTCACGATGTCTGCTCTGCGGTGCACCCGATGGCCCTGGCTTCGCCGTTTTTCCGGCAGTTCGAGCTGTCCCGGCGGATCCGGCTCGAGGTTCCCGAGGTCTCCTACGGCACACCGCTCGACGGCGGCCGGGCGGCGCTGGCGTACCACTCACTCGAGCGCACGGTTGCCGGCCTGGGCCGCGACGGCCGCGCTTTCGGGCGGCTGATGGCCCCGCTCGTGCAGCGCGCCCAGGGCATTACGGACCTGACGCTGAACCAGCTCCTGCGGATCCCTCACGACCCGTTGGCGGCCGTCCTGTTCGGTGCCCGGGTCCTGGAACAGGGCTCAGCGCTGTGGGGGCTGAGGTTCCGGGAGGAGCTGGCGCCGGCGCTGCTGACCGGGGTCGCCGCGCACGCGGTGTCCCGGCTGCCCGCGCTGGCGGCCGCCGGAGCCGGACTTATGCTCGGCACGCTGGCCCACACCGGCGGCTGGCCCGTCCCGGTCGGCGGCTCCGCGGCTATTGCCGGGGCGATGATCGCCGACATCGAGGCACATGGCGGAGCGGTGGAAACCGGCGCACGGATCGGATCCCTGGCGGAGCTGCCCCCGGTGCAGGCCACGTTGCTCGATGTGGCGCCGCCGGGATTCCTTCGGCTGGCAGACGGCAAACTTCCGGAGCGGTACAGCCGCGCCCTTGAATCCTTCCGGTTCGGCGACGGGGCCTGCAAGGTTGACTTCATCCTCTCCGGACCGGTTCCGTGGGCGGCGCCCGGGCTGGCCGACGCCGGCACCATCCATGTGGGCGGCACCCGCGCGGAGATGGCGGAGGCGGAGAACCTCGTCGCCGCCGGCCGGCATCCCGAGCGCCCTTACGTCCTTGTCGCCCAGCCCTCGCCTTTCGACGCCGGACGAGCGCCTGCGGGACGACACATCCTGTGGAGCTATTGCCACGTCCCGGCGGGTTCCACCGTGGATATGGCAGAGGCCGTCATCGCCCAGCTGGAGCGTTTCGCACCCGGGTTCCGGGACCTTATTGTCGGCCACCAGGTCACGACGGCTGCCGGTCTGGGCCTGTACAACGAGAACTACGTCGGCGGGGACTTCAGTGCCGGTCTGATGGACCTGCGCGGGATCCTTCAGCGGCCCGTGCTTAGTCCCGTCCCCTGGCGCACGCCCTTGCCCGGCGTGTACCTCTGTTCCTCCTCGACGCCTCCGGGTCCGGGGGTAACGGGGATGCCGGGATTCCACGCCGCGAAATATGCCCTGAAGGACATATTCGGGCTCCCGGTGCCGTCACTCCGGCTTTAGGCGCCAGCAACGACTCAGGCCGGGGCTTCAGGCGAGGGCGGGACTGGCCGGCTGCTGCGCGGAGAGCCTGCCGTCGCGCATGCCGGCGACCGTATCCGTCAGCGGTACGAAGCCGGTGTCGTGCGTAACCATCACCGTCGCCACCCCGAACTCGTCCGTGACCCGGCGCAGCAGGCGCACAATCGCCTCGCTGCGGTCATGGTCCAGGGCGGCAGTTGGTTCATCCACCAGCAGCACGGCGGGATCCCCCATCAGCGCCCGGGCAATATTGACCCGCTGCCGCTGGCCTCCGGAGAGCTGGTGGGGCCGTTTCCCGGCTGCCGGGGCCAGTCCAACGAGGTCCAGGAGTGCGGCGGCGCGGAGCGCGGCCTCCCTTGCCGGTTTGCCGCGCAGGTGATCTCTGATCACCAATTGCTCCAGAGCTGTCAGGGACGGCAGCAGATTCGGCTGCTGGAAGATAATGCCGATCCGGTCCCGGCGCAGGGACGTGCGGTCCGCCTCGGACAGTCCACCGACGTCGATCCCGCCGATCACGACCAAACCCGTGGTGGGCCTGACGAGGGTGGCGGCGACGGCCAGCAGGGAGGACTTTCCCGACCCGGAGGGTCCCACGAGGGACAGGAATTCCCCCGCTGCGAGCTTCAGGGTGACGTCGTCGAGCGCTTTGAGGGTCCCGTCGCCGTCGGGGTACTCCAGGGTGACGTTGACGAGGTTCAGGGCAGTGTTCACGGTGTATGCCTTTCAAGGAATATTTGGATCCGGGTGCAGCGCGGGGCTAATTGCCGCCAAGGGCCAGAAGCGGATCGACCCGGGTGATGCTCCGGACCGCGAGGGCAGCGCCGGCCAGTCCGAGGACCACGATGCCCGCGACCGGCAGCAGGATGGTCTGCGGGGTCAGCAGGAACGGGGCAGCCCCGGCCGCGAGGACCCCGCCGGCCACGCCGGCGGCCGCCCCGGCCGCGGCCCCGGCGAGGAGAATGATCGCCGCCTGGACCATGGCGTCCTTGAGGACGTAGCCGGACGATCCCCCGAGGGCCTTGAGAACCGCGATATCGCGGGTGCGCTGCACCGTCCACACCGTCAGGAATGCCACGATGACCAGGGCCGAGATCCCGTACAGGAACGCCTGCATGAGCAGCAGGGAGCCGTTTTCGCTCTTGTAGGATCCCAGGGCCTGGAAGGACCCGTCGCGGGTGGTGCTGACGGTCCCGGCCGCTGTGTCGGCGGCATCGGCGTCGAGCGTCTGTGTGTTGTTGGAGGTGACCGCGATGACCGTCGCGGCGGCCTCAGTGCCGGTGATGTGGGCCAGCTTCCGCCAGTCGCCGAGGGTGGTCCAGACAACCCCGGTGTGGGAATACCACTGGTCCGGGACGACGGCGGCGACGGTCAGTTCGGTTCCGCCCACCGTGGCGGGGCTGCCGGCCCGCAGTTCGAGTTCCTCGGCGAGGCTGCTGCCGATCACGACCGTTCCCTCGGCGACAGGGGAAGGCGCCAGGTTGGTGCCCTCGGTGCCGAAGACAGCCACGCTGGCCGTTCCGGAAGGGGTGCCTGCGGGGCCAATCGCCTGGAACCGGCTCTGGCTGATGCCCAGCAGCTCGGCGTGCGCCACGCCGTCCCGGGAGGCCCACTCTGACCGTTGCCCGCGGGTGACCTCGGACTCGGTAAAGGACGACTTGGCGCTGTCTCCGGCGGGGGCCCCGAAGACGATCTGGTCCGCGGGCAGTGCGGCGAGGGCCGACGTTGACTGGTTGCCCAGACCGGCGGTGAGTCCGGAAAGCAGCACGAGCAGCAGGGTGATGAGCGCGACGACTCCGCCCATCAGAAGAAAGCGTCCTTTGGCGAAGCGGAGGTCGCGGAGAGCGAGATACATGGCAGTCCTTTTCGAGGGGTTTGTGGCCTTGTTCCAAGCCTCCCGCTGCGGCGCGTCGCCCGCATCGCCCGCCCGGTGGGGACCGCGGGCCGGAGTGGTTGACCCGCGCGTCAACCGAAAGGTTGATAGTGGCCAGGCGGCAGGCAATTCGAACGGAATCGGCCCGGCCCGGCACTACGCTGAAAGCATGGATGACAAGGACCGCAGCGGCCCGGCAGGGACCGCCACCGCCGGCACTCCGGATGCCGCGGTGATACTGCGCGTCCTGCGCGTGTGCCTGCACAGCGGCTTCGCGGTCCTGCTCCTGGTCGCCCTGGTCCGGATGCTCGGCACGGGGCTGCAGGGCGCAGGCTGGCTCACCCTGGGCCTCGCGCTGATTCTCGCGGCCGTCTACCTGCTGGGCACCGTCCTGGAGAAGCGCCACTCCACGAATCCGTCGCGGTTCGATCCCCGGCCCTATTCGCATGTGTGGCTGGGGGCCGTCTGCCTGCTCTGGCTGCTGTTGATCTGGGCCAGCGCCGACTTCGTCTGGCTGGCGTTCCCGATTTTCTTCCTGCAGTTGCACGTGCTGCCGCTGCGCCTGGCGCTGCCGGCGATCGCGCTGAGCACCGTGCTGGTCATCGTGGCACTGTGGTTCCACAACACCGGAGCGGACGGCGGCGCCCTGCAGCTGCCGATGGTGCTGGGACCGGCGTTCGGGGCGGCCTTTGCCGTGGTCACCGGGCTGGCGTACCGGGCGCTGTATCTGGAAGCCGAAAAACAGCGGCTCGCCGCGGACGAACTGCGCCGCACCCGCGCCGAACTTGCCCGCAGCCAGCACGACGCCGGCACACTGGCCGAGCGCACCAGGCTGGCCCGCGAAATCCACGACACCCTGGCCCAGGGCTTCTCCAGCATCGTGCTGATGGGCCGCTCAGCGGAAAAGTCCCTCGATGACGGGGACACCGACACAGCCCGGGACCGGCTCCGGACAGTCCAGGAGACGGCCTCGGCCAATCTGGCCGAGGCCCGCAACTTTGTCCGCGGCCTGCAGCCCCCCGCACTTGCGGAGACCTCGACGGCTACCTCAGCGGAGAATCCGGCGGTGAGCCCGCCGGAGGATCCGCTGGTCAGCAGCCTGCGCCGGCTCTGCGAAAAGACCGAAACCGAGGCGGCCGCCCGCGGCACCCGGCTGCACTGCCGCTTCGACCTTGAGGGAACCCCGGTGGACCTGCCCAACCCGTACCGCACCACCTTGCTGCGGGCCGCGCAGGCAAGCCTCGCGAACGTGTGGGTTCACGCCCAGGCGGGCACCGCCGTCGTGACCCTGTCCTTCCTGGGCAGCGAAGTGGCGATGGACATCTACGACGACGGCGCAGGCTTCGACCCCTCGGCGGTCAGGGGCTCCGACGGGCGCCCCGATGGCTCGGGCTACGGGCTGAAATCGCTCCAGGAACGGGTCGCAGCGCTTTCCGGCAGCCTGGACATCGAATCCGCCCCCGGGGAAGGCACGGTGGTGGCCATCCGGCTCCCGCTCGGGGACTCCCCGGCAGGGAACCCGGCGTGAAAGACATCCGCGTCCTGCTGGTCGACGACCACCCGGTGGTCCGGGCCGGGCTGCGGGCCATGCTGAGCGATTTCGAGGGCCTCACCGTCGTCGCCGAGGCCGCCGACGGCGGCGCAGCCCTCGCCGAGCTCTCCCGGCTCCATACCCTCGGCGAGCCAGCCGACGTCGTCCTCATGGATCTGCAGATGGGCGCCGGCATGGACGGCGTCGCAGCGACCGGCAGGATCAAGGCGGGCGAGGCCGGCCAGCCGGCCCCGCCCGTGCTCATCCTCACCACCTATGACTCCGACGCCGATATCCTCGCCGCGGTGGAAGCCGGAGCGAGCGGCTACATGCTCAAGGACGCCCCGCCGGAGCAGATCCGACAGGCGGTGCTCTCCGCCGCGGCCGGCCAGACCGCGCTGGCCCCTGAGGTGGCCGCCCGGCTGATGGGGCGGATCCGGAATCCCGAACCCGCTTTGTCCACGCGCGAAATCCAGCTGCTGGAGCTGCTGGCCACGGGCCTGGGCAACCGGGCCATCGCCAAGCAGCTGTTCATTTCCGAGGCAACGGTCAAGACCCACCTGGTGCATATCTACGGCAAGCTCGGGGTGGACAACCGCACGGCCGCGATCTCCGTTGCCGCGCAGCGCAGGATCATTCGGCGCTTCTGAGCCCGGACGCCGCCGTCGCGCTCCTTCCCGGTTACCCTCCTTCGGGGATGCGCTCCTTCCCAGTTACCCGGCGCCGGCGGCGCGGCAGGCTGCCGCGGACTGCCGGAATTCCGCGGAAGGGCGGGTCTGCGGGCGGACTGCGGTCCGAAGTAACCGGGCGGGAACGTCGGGGCCGAAGCGGGAATTCCCAAATCGTCGGGAAGCGTCATGTGACAGGGGCTTTGTCGGAGGCACGGGGCATAATGGCGCGGTGGGGAAAATATCAAAACTTTCAGCTGTCCTTGTTGGTCTCGTTCTGGGCGCCTCGCTGGTGTCCTGCGACGACGGCAGTGCCGGCGCGCAGGGCGCGGCGAAGCAGCTGGCGTCCGCTGTCTCGGCGCTCGACGTCGGCTCCGTCGCCTTTGTGGGCAAGGACTCCGGCGCGGCCAATGAGCAGCTCAACGAAGTGTTCAAGGCGCTGGACCCGGTCAGGCCCGCGGTGGAAAGCGGCGAGCTGACGCTCGACAGGGACACCGCCACGGTCCCGCTGACGTACAGCTGGAAGATCGGATCCGGTGAGTGGAAGTACACAACGTCCGCCGGGCTGAAGAAATCCGGCGACAAGTGGCTGGCGGTCTGGAACCCGGCCACCCTGGTCCCCGGGCTGGCCGAGGGTGAGATTCTCGGAATCTTGTCCCAGTCCCCGGCGCGGGCGGAGATCCTGGGCGCCGGTGACGCCAAGCTCGTCACCGGCCGGCCGGTCGTGAAGGTCGGAATCGACAAACCCCTCCTGGCTGCCGCCGATCCGGCGGCGTCCGCCACCAAACTCGCCCGGCTGGTGGGAGTGGACCCTGCGGCCTACGTCCAGCAGCTCCAGGCGGCCGGTCCGGAGGCCTTCGTTCCCGCCATTACCCTGCGCGAGGATGGCCGGACCATCACCGACGATCAGATCGGCGGGATTCCCGGCGCCCGTGCCATCGCTGACTCTGTTCCGCTCGCCCCCACCCGCGGGTTTGCCCGTGCTCTGCTCGGCACCGTGGGTGAGGCCAGTGCCGAGCAGGTCGAACAGTCGGGCGGAACTCTCCAGGCCGGGGACACCACGGGCACGGGCGGGCTGCAGCAGCAGTACGACGCCCAGCTGCGCGGCACCAGCGGCACCCAGGTCTTCGCCGAAAAGGCAGGCCTCACCGCGGACCAACGGCAAGGCCTGCCCGACGGCGGCCGCCGCGCCCTCTACCAGGCCGAGATGAAGGTGGGAACACCGCTGAAAACAACCCTGGATCCCAACCTCCAGCAGCTGGCCGAGGACATCCTGGGGAAGGTGGGCCCGGCGTCGGCCATTGTGGCGCTCCGGCCCTCCAGCGGCGCCGTCCTGGCCGCCGCTTCCGGACCTGGCAGTAACGGCTACGACACCGCGTTGCTGGGGCAGTACGCCCCCGGTTCCATCTTCAAGATCGTGGACTCTCTGGCCATGATCCGCAACGGCATGACCCCGGAGTCCACGGTGGAGTGCCCCGCAACGCTGACCGTCGACGGCCGGACCTTCAAGAACGCCGAAGGCTACCCGGCCTCCTCGCTGGGATCCGTGACGTTGCGCGATGCCTTCGCGCACTCCTGCAACACCGCGTTCATCAACGCCCGCGACAAGGTCAGCCAGGCCCAGCTGGAAGCTGCTGCCACCTCGCTCGGCGTCGCCGTGGAAGCCCCCGCGCTGGGCGCCGGCGCGTTCCTGGGCTCGGTTCCGGGAGAGGCCATGGGGACCGAACATGCCGCCTCGATGATCGGCCAGGGCAAAGTGCTCATGTCCCCGCTGGCCGCCGCCATCATGGCGGGGTCGGTCGCCAAGGGTGCGCCCGTGTCCCCGCAGCTTGTACTGAACCCCGGAGCCGACGAGAGCGCCGCAGCCATCCCCTCAGCCGGCGCCTCGGCGTCAGCTTCCGCACCCGCACCGGCCCCGGCGCCAGCCTCTGGCACCCCGGTCACCGCAGCCGAGGCCTCCGCCCTGGCGGACATGATGCGTGCCGTGGTCACCTCCGGACACACCGGCTTCCTCGCCTCCGTCCCGGGCGCCCCGGTGGCGGCGAAGACGGGAACCGCCGAGTTCGGCAGCGAGAACCCGCCCAAAACCCACGCCTGGATCGTGGCCGTGCACGGGGACCTCGCGGTCGCCGTGTTCGTCGAGGAAGGCGGGCTCGGCGCCACCGTCTCCGGTCCGCTGCTGAAGGAGTTCCTCACCGCCGCGGGCTGAGTGCTGCCGCCGGCGGGAAGGACGGACGCTCCATCCCCCCAATGCGAGGGAGCGTCTGTCCTGCCCGTGCTTTAGTGGGGGCGGCTTAGGCGGCGAAACCGTCCGCGATGTCCAGCACTTCGTCCAAGATGGAGAGTCCGGCCCGGGCATCCTCCACCAGGGTGTTGCAGGGGGGAACCACGTGGATGCGGTTGAAGTTGGCGAAGGGCAGGAGTCCGCGGGACTTGCAGGCAGCCACGAGCTGGTTCATTTCCGGGCTGGATCCACCATAGGCGGCCATCGGCTCGCGGGTCTCGCGGTTCTTGACCAGCTCGATGGCCCAGAAGACCCCCGTTCCGCGCACCTCGCCGACTGATACGTGTTTGTCCGCGAAGCCGGCGAGAGCCGGTCCGATCACCGTCTCACCGAGGAAGGCGGCATGTTGCACGGTCTGCTCATCCTCCATGGCGTTGATGGTGGCCACGGCGGCCGCAGTCGCCAGCGGGTGGCCGGAGTACGTCAGGCCGCCGGGGTAGACGCGCTTGCCGAACGTGGCCGCGATTTCGGGACTGATGGCCACGCCACCGAGGGGGACATAGCCGGAATTCACGCCTTTGGCGAAGGTGAGAAGGTCCGGTACAACATCGAAGTGCTCGATGGCGAACCACTTGCCCGTCCGGCCAAAGCCTGACATGACCTCGTCGGCGATGAGGACGATGCCATATCGGTTGCACAGGTCCCGTACGCCCTGGAGGTAGCCGGGCGGGGGCAGGTAGATGCCGGCCGTCCCCGGAATCGATTCGAGTATCAGCGCCGCGATGGTGGACGGGCCCTCAACACCGACCAGTTGCTCCAGGTGTTCCAGGGCGCGCTGGCTTTCCTCTTCCTGCGTCGTGGAATGGAACGCGGTGCGGTACAGGTAGGGCGGGAAGAAGTGGATCGTGCCGGTGCTGGCGTTGTCACTGGCCCAGCGGCGCGGATCCCCTGTGAGGTTCACGGCGAGCTGGGTGCCGCCATGGTACGAGCGGTAGGCCGAAAGGACCTTGTGGCGGCCGGTGTGGAGCCGGGCCATGCGGACGGCGTGCTCATTGGCATCCGCGCCGCCGTTGGTGAAGAAGACCTTGTCCAGCTCGCCGGGGGTCCGCTCCGCGATCAGGCGTGCCGCCTCGGAGCGGGCGTCATTGACGTAACTCGGGGCGATGGTGCACAGTTTTGCGGCCTGGGCTGCGATCGCGGACACGACCGCGGGGTGCTGGTGGCCAATATTGGTGTTGACCAGCTGTGAGGAGAAGTCCAGATACTTGTTGCCGTCACCGTCCCACACATGGGAGCCTTGGGCCGCGGTAATGACCATGGGGTCCAGGAGGTCCTGGGCTGACCAGGAATGGAAGACATGCTTGCGGTCCAATTCGTAGGCGCGGCGGGCAGCGTCCGCGGTGCCGTGGGCCGCCCGTATGCCGCTGTCGACAGTTGAGGTCATGGTGGTTGCCTTTCTAGTGACGTGCCGGTCAGGCGTTCTGCGGGAAGCCCGGGTTGATGCCCACCAAACCGACCTTCACCTCGCTTCCGAAAGAGCGGACCTCCCCGAGTGCGGAACGGCGGGTGTCTTGCGTCCAGTGTCTCCGGCAGGGATGCGGACCATAAGGTCCGGTGTGTAAAGGAAGTCAGGGCGTGCTTTACACTTTGTAAATGTTGCCCACCGTTCGCTCCATTCTTGGCCTTCCCGTGCTGCAAGAGGCTGGTCCACAGGTCCTCGGCGGCGAAGCGGCCCTGGACAACCCTGTCCGATGGGTCCATGTCAGCGAAGTCCTCGATATTTCCGGGCTGCTGTCGGGCGGAGAACTTGTGCTCACCACGGGTCTTGAGCTGGAAAAGGCGCCCGGACGCACGGCCTCGTTTATCCGGTCACTCGGGGAGGCTGGAGCCTCGGGCTTGATTGTGGAAATCATCGGAAACCGAAGGCGCAGCATGGATTCTCTGCGCACTGCCGCGCTCGGGACGGCACTGCCTGTGATAGTGGTGGAACGGCGGGTGCGCTTCGTGCAGATTACGGAGGTCGTGCATCGGATCATCGTTGCCGAGCAGCTGGAGCGCGTGGAACGGGCGCGGGACGTCCACGAAGTCTTCACCCTGTTGAGCCTGGAAAGCGCGGGGACGCAGCAGGTCGTGGAGCAGGCAGCGATGATGATCGGTGCCCCGGTTGTCTTGGAGGACCTTTCCCATCTGGTCCTCGCATACTCTTCCCGGCAGCTGGCCACGGCGGAACTGCTTGATGACTGGGAACGGCGGTCCCGGACCACACCGTCGCCGGCGTCGACGGAACGGACCGGGCCTGAGGATTGGCTTCAGGCGCCGGTGGGCGTGCGGCAGCAGCTGTGGGGCCGTCTGGTTGTTCCCGTGCCCCTCAACGACGACGAGACGGCCGCAATGGTGCTCGAGCGGGCGGCCCAGACCCTGGCCATCAACCGCCTGGCGGAACGGGACCGGCTCGAACTGAGCCAGCAGGCACAGGCGGGTCTGCTCAACGCCCTGCGCCAGCCCCGCGGGCTGAGCGACGCCGAAGCCCTGGCGCGTGCCGCGTCGCTGGGCCTGAAACGCTCACCGTTCTACGTCCCGGTGGTGTTCCGGACCACTGCGGCACATCAGCCGGCCGTGCACGGCGCAGCGCCTCCGCCGGGCGATCCGCTCGCCGGCCAGCAGGAGGAGCGGGAACTGCTGGAGCTGCTGTCCCGGACGCTTAAGGCGAGTTCCAGCACCGCCTTGATGGCCAGCATCCGCTCCGGTTCGGTGGGCATGATTCTGGGCCTCCCAGCCCGGCAGCTCGAGGATGCGGTGCTGCAGCAGCTCGCTCGGGCCGTTGTCGAGCAGACGAGACCGTCCGGCGGTGCTGGAGCCGGGGGCGGGGGGCTGAGCTGGAGCATAGGCGTCGGGCGCCCGAGCGGGTCCCTGCTGGAGGCCGCCGCGGGAATCGATGAGGCCGCGCACGTCGCCGAGACGGCGGCAACCCTGCGGGACGGCGGGAAACCGTTCTACCGCGCCGCAGATGTCCGACTTCGCGGTCTCCTGGCCCTGCTGCGCAACGACCCGCGCGTGCAGCAGTTCGTCGAGTCGGAGCTGGCGCCTGTCCTGCATGCCGAAGCCCGGGGTACGGAGGGGTACCTCGACCTGCTCGGACGGTACCTTGAGTCCGGTGGCAACAAGGCCGCCCTCGCCCGCAACGGATACCTTAGCCGGCCGACGCTGTACGCGCGCCTGGGCCGGCTTGAGGAGCTCCTCGACGTCGACCTTAATGACGCCGAATCGCGAACCTCGTTGCACGTCGCCCTCCTCCTGCACCGGTTACGGAGCCTGTGACCGGGACCGAAACATGACGGCCGCGGCCTGCGGTGAACGCCGCCCGGCCGGCAGATGACCCAGGACATCAAGGTGCTGCCGGCAACACGCCGGTTCCCTGAATGAGTCGGCCCGAGGGCTGGCGAAACGGACAGGGATTCCACTTCCTGAACGACATCGTTGGCCGACGTGATGGACCTTTCCAGTACCTGCGGATGCGGCAGGACCCCCCACCGCCGCGCAGTGCGGCCGTGGGAGGATGGAAGCGTGGCTCATATTGACGTTTCCAACATCGATTACTTCCTCTCCGACGGTACCCAACTGCTCAACGGCGTGACCTTCAAGGTCCCGGACGGGACCAAGACGGCGCTGATCGGACCCAACGGAACCGGCAAGACGACGCTGTTCCGGATCATCTCCGGCGACCTCATCGCCGACGAAGGCGTGATCGGCCGTTCCGGCAACATGGGCATCATGCGCCAGTTTGTCGGCCAGGTCCGGGACGAATCCACCGTCCGCGACCTTCTCGTCTCCGCCGCCCCGCCCGCCCTGGCCGCCGCCGCCCGGACTGTGGACGCAGCGGAGCTGGCCATGGTGGAGCACGACGACGAGCCCACCCAGATGGCCTACGCCCAGGCCATCGCCGACTGGGGCGACGCCGGCGGGTACGACGTCGAGACCGTCTGGGACGAAGTCTGCATGGCCGCGCTCGGCCTGCCCTTTGACCGCGCGCAGCACCGCCCGGCGTCGAGCCTCTCCGGCGGAGAGCAGAAGCGGCTGGTGCTCGAGGCGCTTTTCGCCGGCCCCGACGAGCTGTTGCTTCTGGACGAGCCGGACAACTACCTCGACGTCCCGGGCAAGCGCTGGCTTGAGGCTAAACTCAACGAGTCGAAGAAGACCGTGTTCTTCATCAGCCATGACCGGGAACTGCTGAACAATGCCGCGGGCCGCATCGTGACCCTCGAGCCTGGCATCAACGGCGCCGGAGCCTGGATCCACGGCGGCGGCTTCGGCTCCTACGTGGACGCCCGCGCGGACCGGAACGCCCGCTTTGAGGAGCTCCGGAAGCGCTGGGACGAGGAGCATGTAAAGCTCAAGGAACTCGTCAACATGTACAAGAACAAGGCCGCGTTCCGGTCCGACATGGCCAACCGGTACCAGGCCGCGCAGACCCGCCTGGCGAAGTTCCTCGAAGCCGGCCCGCCCGAGGCGCTGCCGATCGAGCAGAATGTTCAGATGCGGCTTAAGGGCGGCCGGACCGCCAAGCGTGCCGTCGTGGCCGAAAAGCTGGAGCTCACCGGGCTGATGAAGCCCTTTTCCACCGAGGTCTGGTTCGGCGACCGCGTTGGCGTGCTTGGCTCCAACGGCTCCGGCAAGAGCCACTTCCTTCGCCTGCTCGCCACCGGGGGCACCGACCCGGAACGGGAGCACCTTCCGGTCTCCGACGTCGACATCGCCGAAGTCCCGCACGACGGCACCGTCAAACTCGGCGCCCGCATCCGGCCCGGTTTCTTTGCCCAGACCCATATCCGGCCCGATCTTCTGGGCAAGACGCTGCTGGAAATCCTGCACCGCGGCGACGAACACCGCTCGGGAATGGGCCGCGAGGCAGCGGCCGGCGCGCTCGACGGGTACGGCCTGGCGTCGCAGTCGGAGCAGAAGTACGAATCGCTCTCCGGCGGGCAGCAGGCCCGGTTCCAGATCCTGCTGCTGCAGCTCTCCGGCGCCACCCTGCTGCTGCTCGACGAGCCCACGGACAACCTGGACCTGCACTCGGCCGAGGCGCTGGAACGCGCCATCGACCACTTCGAGGGAACCGTCCTGGCCGTCACGCACGACCGCTGGTTCGCCCGGACCTTCGACCGTTTCCTGATCTTCGGCTCCGACGGCAAAGTCTACGAATCGTCTGAGCCCGTCTGGGACGAAAAGCGCGTCGAGCGCGTCCGCTGACCAACAGCAACGCGGGGTCACTTCGCGCCCATTCCCGGGGGATTTATGGGCGGAAAGTGACCCCGCGTTGCTGTGCGTGGGTGCCGGTTACCCGGGCAGCAGCCCGGACGGCTGCCCGGCCTCCGGGCCGGCGGTTCCTCCCATGGCGGCGACCAGCCGTTCCCGGGCACGCCCCAGGTGTTCGTCGAGGACTTCGGCTGCGGCCTCGCCCTGGCCGGCCTCGATCAGCTCGAGGATTTTCCGGTGTTCGGCCTGGATCAGCGCGGTGTCCAGCAGGCGCAGGGACTGGACCCGGACCATGCAAAGCCGCACCTCGCCCACGAGCGAGCGGTACATCCTGCTGATGCGCTCATTGCCGACGGCGTCTATCAGGCTGGTGTGGAACCGCATGTCCGGTTCGACGACGTCGAGCGGAGCGCCGGTCTGCACTGCCGCAATGTCGCGGTTGGCCTGCACCGCCCCTGCGGGCACGTCCCGTGTGCGTGCGAGCCGGCGGAGCACTTCGCTTTCCAGGTACGCGCGGGCCAGGTAAATGTCCCGCACCGAGTCCGGGCCGAGTTCGACCACCCGGGCCGTTTTGTGGGTCCCCCGGTCCAGCAGCCCTTCGGCCACGAGCTTCTCGATCGCAGCCTTCGCCGTCGGCCGCGCCACGTCGTAGGAGGACGCGACCTCTGACTCCGTCAGGGCATCCCCGGATCCAAGCTCACCGGCAAAGATCCGGCTCCGCAGATCGGAGGCGACCGCGTCCACGATCGAAACTGCCGTAATTCGACCGGCCACCGGGGCTCCCTTCCCGCCAAGATTCTCTTGAGTCACTCCTCATCTTGCCAGACAAGACAACAAGTCTCTCTTGACGATCATGTGTACTTGTAAGACAATCAAAGGGCGCCACGGTGATGTGACGCCTAACACAATCTGGAGACACATGTTTCAGCAGATCCTCGACCCCATTGCCGGGTCCCTGGTGATTTCAGCCCTCTGCGCGGCGCTTCCCCTCGTCCTGCTCTTCGTCCTTCTGGGCGTCTTCAAGGTCAAGGCCCCCGTGGCTGCCATGGCCGGCCTGGCCCTGTCGCTCGTGCTGGCCATCGTCGGCTGGCGGATGCCGGTGAACCAGGCGTTGAGCGCCACCGCAGCCGGTATGTTCTACGGCCTGTTCCCGATCCTGTGGATTCTGGTCAACGCGCTGTGGATCTACCGGCTCACCGTGGCCACCCCGTGGTTCGAAGTACTGGGGCGCACCATCCGGTCCATCTCGAACGACCTGAGAATCCTGTCCATCCTGATCGCCTTCTGCTTCGGTGCCCTGCTGGAGTCGCTGGCCGGATTCGGTGCCCCGGTGGCGATCTCCGCTGCCATGCTGATGGCTGCCGGCATGAAACCGCTGAAGTCCGCGGTGGTCTCGCTGCTGGCCAACACCGCCCCCGTGGCGTTCGGCGCGATGGCCGCGCCCATTATCGCCCTGAACGGTGTCACGGGCCTGCCGCTGCAGGATCTGTCCTCCATGGCCGGACGCCAGACGCCGTTCATCGCCCTGATCGTTCCGCTGCTGCTGGTGTTCATTGTCGACGGCCGGCGCGGCGTCAAGCAGACCTGGCCCGTGGCCCTCGTGGCCGGCGTCGCCTTCGGTGTGGCCCAGTTTGTCACCTCCAACTACTTCGCCGTCGAACTCACCGACGTTGTCGCGGCCGTCGTGACAGTGGCCGCCGTGCTGCTGATGCTGAAGCTCTGGCAGCCGGAGGAAATCGTGGGGGTCGAAGGGGCCGTCGAGGGCGCCCCGGAAACTTCGCACGCCGTCGCCGCCGTCGGCGCCGCCGCCGTCGCGACCGGCTCCCGTGATGGTGCGGCTGCAGCCGGCTCCGGGCCCGCAGGCGCGGCGCCGACCGCCGCCGGATCCGCCGCCGTTGTGCCCGGTGCGGGGACCACGGTGCCCACCGACAACTCCCGGCCCGAACCCCGGCAGATCTGGATGGCGATCGCCCCCTACCTGATCATCATTGCGGTGTTTTCGATGGCCCAGCTTCCGTTCCTCAAGACCTGGCTGGGCCAGGTCGGCAGCGTGACGTTCCCCTGGCCCGGCCTGGACATCACCGATTCGGCCGGCAAACCGGTTGCGGCCACCAAGTTCAAGCTCGACCACCTCAAGGCCACCGGCACCCTGCTGCTGTTCTCCGGGCTGCTCACCATGGTGCTGTACAAGGTCACCGCGTCGCAGGGCCTGCGCATCTACCGGGACACCCTGGTCCAGCTGCGCTGGACGATCGTCACCGTCACCGCCGTCCTGGGCCTGTCCTTCGTGATGAACCTCTCCGGCCAGACCACCACGCTGGGCTTCGCGCTGGCCTCCGCGGGCGGCTTCTTCGCGATCCTCTCGCCGCTGATCGGATGGATCGGCGTCGCCCTCACCGGCTCCGACACGTCCTCCAACTCCCTGTTCGGCCAGATGCAGGCCACCGCAGCGGAGCAGACCGGACTGTCTCCGGTACTGATGGCCGCCTCCAACTCCTCCGCCGGCGTGATGGGCAAGATGCTGTCCCTGCAGAACCTGGCCGTTGCCGCCGCCGCCGTCGGCCTTGACGGCGCGGAGGGCACGCTGTTCCGCAAGCTGATCGGCTGGAGCCTGGGCCTGCTGGCGCTCATCACCGTGCTGATCTTCCTGCAGTCCACCCCCGTACTGGGCTGGATGGTGCCCTGATGGCGCCCCTGGATCTGGCAGCCCTCCGCTCGGCGGTGCAGGATCCCGCCCAGGTGAAGACCCGGGCCATCGACCTGCACGCGAACGCCCACGATGCCTCGCATTTCCTGCTCATCCCGCAGGCCGTCGTCACGGCCGGGAACGCTGCCGAGGTCGGCGGGCTGCTGCGCGCCAGCGCCGCCCAGGGCGTGCCGCTGACCTTCCGCTCCGGCGGGACCAGCCTGAGCGGCCAGGCCGTCACCGACGGTGTCCTCGTGGACGTCCGCCGCAACTTCAGGGACATCGAGGTGCTCGACGACGGCGCGCGGGTCCGCGTCCAGCCCGGCGTCACCGTGCGGGCGCTTAACGCCAGACTTGCCCGCTACGGCCGGAAGTTCGGCCCCGATCCGGCCAGTGAGGCGGCGTGCACGATCGGCGGCGTCGTTGCCAACAACTCCTCCGGCATGAACTGCGGCACCGTGGACAACACCTACCGCACCCTGGAGTCGCTGACCGTGGTGCTGCCCTCCGGCACGGTCATTGACACCGGGGCGGCGGACGCCGACCGGAAACTCCGCGCCCTCGAGCCGGACCTCTACGAAGGACTGGCCCGGCTGGCCGGGCGGGTGGCGAACAACGCGGACTCCGTGCACAGGATCCGGCAGCAGTTTTCCATGAAGAACACCATGGGCTACGGACTGAACTCCCTGCTGGACTTCCAGGGCCCGGTGGACATCATGGCCCACCTGATCGTCGGCAGCGAAGGCACCCTGGGGTTCGTGGCCGAGGCGGTGTTCCGCACCATCCCGCGGCTCCAGCACGCGGCCGCGGGCCTGCTGGTGTTCCCGGACCTTGAGGCCGCGAACGCGGCCCTGCCCGCACTCGTCGAGACAGGAGCCGCCACTGTTGAGCTGATGGATGCCTTGTCGCTCAAGGTGGGCCAGAGCCTCAAGGGAACGCCCGCCGTCGTGCAGGACCTGGCGGTCCGGGACCATGCCGCCCTGCTTGTGGAGTACTCCGCCGGCAGCGCCGGGCACCTGGCGGAACTCCAGGGTCACGGCGAGGGCATCCTCCCGGGCCTGGGGCTGTCCGCCCCCGCCCGGTTCACCGGCGACGCCCGGGAACGGGGGCAGCTCTGGCAGTTGCGCAAGGGCCTCTACGCCTCGGTGGCTGGGGCGCGTCCCCAGGGCACCACCGCGCTGCTGGAAGACATTGTGGTCCCGGTCCCGGTGCTGGGCCGCACCTGCCGGGAACTGATCCGGCTCTTCGACAAGTACAACTACAGCAACAGCGTGATTTTCGGCCATGCCAAGGACGGCAACGTCCACTTCATGCTCACCGACGGATTCGCCACCACGGCCGAACTGGACCGCTACAGCGCCTTCACCGAAGACATGGTGGACCTGGTCTTGGCCGAGGGCGGATCCCTGAAGGCCGAGCACGGGACCGGGCGCGTCATGGCCCCGTACGTCCGCCGGCAGTACGGCGATGAGCTCTACGACGTCATGCGCAGCATCAAGGGGCTCTTCGACCCTGCCGCAATGCTCAACCCGGGCGTCCTGATGGACGAGGATCCGCTCGCGCACCTGCGGCACATCAAAACGGCGCCGCCCGTCGCCGAGGAAGTGGACCGCTGCGTCTCCTGCGGCTACTGCGAGCCGGTGTGCCCCAGCAAGGACATCACGCTCACCCCGCGGCAGCGGATCGTCACGCTGCGCGCCATCGAATCGGCCCGGCTGGCCGGGGACACGGCACTGGTCAAGGAACTGGAAAAGGACTACGAGTACGAGTCCGTGGACACCTGCGCCGTGGACGGGATGTGCCAGACCGCCTGCCCGGTGGACATCAATACCGGATCGCTCGTGAAACGCCTGCGGAAGGCCGACGCCGGTCCGCTCGCCAACGGGGCGTGGAACGCCGCCGCCAGGCACTGGGAGGGCGTCACCCGCGGTGCGTCGCTGGCGCTGACGGTCGTCGATAAGCTCCCGGCCGCCGCCATCGCCCCGCCCAACAAGGCCGCGCGGTCGGTGCTCGGAACAGACACCGTGCCGCTGTATTCCGCCGAGCTGCCGGGCGGCGGTTCCGTCCGGAAGCGACCGACGCCGGCGGGCCCGGTTGACGCTGTCTACTTCCCGGCCTGCGTCGGCACCATGTTCGGACCCGCCGGAGCAGGCCAGGGCGCCGAGGGGCACGGGGTCCAGTACAGCTTCGAACAGCTCTGCGCCCGGGCCGGGCTCATCCTCGTGGTCCCGGACGGCATCGACGGCCTGTGCTGCGGCACCCCGTGGTCCTCCAAGGGCATGGCTGCCGGCCAGGAAACGATGCGGGAGAAGACCCTCGCCGCCCTCCGGGAGGCAACCCGGGACGGCGAACTGCCCATCGTCTGCGACGCGTCCTCCTGCACCGAGGGCCTGCGCCAGGCCGTAGAATCGGACGCACCCGCGGCCGGGCAGCGTGCCCTGCGCATGGTGGACGCCGTGGACTTCGCCGCGGAGAGGATCCTGCCCCGGCTGCCCGAGCACGGGAAGCTGGAGTCACTGGCCCTCCACCCCACCTGCTCTTCCACCCGGATGGGCCTCAACGATGCCCTCGACGCCGTCGCCGGCGCCGTTGCCGAGCGGGTCGAGGTCCCGGAAAACTGGGGCTGCTGCGCGTTCGCGGGCGACCGGGGCATGCTGCACCCCGAACTGACGGCGTCGGCCACCGCGAAACAGGCCGCGGAAGTGGCGGACATGGGTGCTGCCGCGCACGCCTCGTGCAACCGGACGTGCGAACTGGGCATGACCCGGGCCACGGGTGCCCAGTACCGCCATGTGCTGGAGCTGCTGGAGGAAGTCACCCGCTAACCCACCGCAACGCGGGGTCACTTCGCGCCCATTCCCGGGAGGTTTATGGGCGCGAAGTGACCCCGCGTTGCTTACGTTTTCGCAGGAAATGATTGAATGATCACGATCCGTTAGCATTTGGTCATGAACACTGAGGAGCGCCACCGCCGCATCGGCGAACTCCTGCGCCACGATCCGGCGTGACCAGGACGGCAACCCGCCCGCAGCTCAGTGCCGCAGCGGCGGCAACGTTCCTGATTTTCGGGATCAATGGGCTCGTGTTCGCCAGCTGGGCGGCCCGCATCCCCGCGGTGACGGACATCCTGGAGATCTCCTCGGGGCAAATGGGAACCCTGCTGCTGTGCGTGGCGGCCGGGTCCCTGATCGCATTGCCCACCGCCGGCCACGTCGTGGGCCGGATCGGGACGGCCAATGCGGTGCGGGCCGCCGGCGTTGTCGCCGCCCTGGCCGGCGTCGGTGTCGCGCTGGCGTTGCTGGCCGAGTCCATCCCCGGGACCGCTCTCGCGCTGTTCTTCTTCGGAATGGGCATCGGGCTCTGGGACGTGTCCCAGAACATCGAAGCCGCCGACGTCGAACACCAACTCGGGCGCACCATCATGCCGCAGTTCCACGCGGCCTTCAGCGGGGGTGCGTTCCTGGGCGCCCTGATCGGGGCAGGCCTGGCGGGTCTGGGCGTCGGGCTCCCGGCGCACCTGCTGGTGATCGCCGCCGTCGTGGCCGTCGTGACCCTGGCGGCGCCGCGCCATTTCCTGCCGCACCTCCCGGCTCCTGCGCCGGTGGCCGGGGAAACCAGGGAACCCAAGGGCCGATCGGCCTGGCGGGACGGACGAACGCTGCTGATCGGCGTCGTGGTGCTGGGCGCGACGCTCACCGAAGGCGCCGGCAACGACTGGATCGCAAAAGCCGCCGTGGACGGCCTGGGCGCGACGGAATCGTCCGGGGCGTTGCTGTTTGCGGCCTTCGTCCTGGCCATGACCGCGGTGCGCTTCTTCGGCGGCCGGGCGATCGACACCTACGGCCGGGTGTCTGTGCTCCGTGCCAGCATGTCGGCCGCCGCCGCAGGCCTGGGGATCTTCGTCCTGGCGGGTGACATCTGGATGGCCACGGCCGGCGCGGTGCTCTGGGGGGCGGGGGCCGCCCTCGCGTTCCCGATGGGGATGTCGGCTGCAGCCGACGATCCCAACCACGCAGCCGCCCGCGTGTCAGTGGTCTCCACGATCGGGTACGTCGCGTTCCTGGCCGGTCCGCCGCTGCTGGGCTACCTCGGTGACCTGGTCGGAATCCGGTTGGCTCTGCTGGCGATCATGATCCCGATCCTGGGGGCACTCCTGCTCGCCGGCGCCGCTAAGCCCGTGCGCGCCGGCTAACCAGGCGGGCGTCTCTATTCTCCTGGATGCATATGTCCTGGAGGACCAGCCACAGCAGGAGCACCACCGGGACGGCCAGGCACAGGCTGCCCACGGTGTCCACGAGCCAGTGGGCGGACAGGTACGTGCGGCTGACCATCATGGTCAGCACCCCAAGCCCCGCGAGCACCCCTGCCCATGCGCGGCCCACGAGAAGGGCAGCCACCACCAGGAACGCCGCGGTGCTCGCCACATGGCCCGAGGGGAAGGAGCCCGTATCGGTCAGGACAACCGTGTTGTCCGGCCGGCCACGGAAAATGCCCGCCTTGAGGATCTGCGCGAATATCAGGACGGCGATGCCGGCCGAGGCGGCGAAGATGGCCGTCTGCGGGCGTCTCTTCAGCAGCAGGGCCGCGACGAGCAGTCCGTGGAGCACCAGGACGCCGCGGTAGCCGGCCAGGTTCAGGAAGACATTGAGGCCGTCCCAGAACGGACTGCGCAGGGACGTGATCCAGCGGGCCCAGTCCTCGTCCAGGCCTCGGAACGCTGGCAGCCTCACGTCCGCCAGCAGCAGTCCCCCGAGGACCACACCCAGCATGAGCAGGCGGTACTCGCCGCCAGCACAGGGCCAGGTGACAGCCGCTGAGGGTCCAGCACTCGGGTCATCGCCTCATCCTAGCCAACCGGCCGCCCGGCGGCCTGGCCCCTGCTTCCGCAGGACCTTAGCGAGTCCCTCCCTGTCGGACAGCGTGCCGTCCCGATCCGGCAGTAAGGTGGTCGAATGCGCAGCATGTTGAGGAAGGCGCCGAGACGGCTGGGGAAACTTGACCGGAAACTCGTACGCGCCGTGTCCGGCCTCCCCGGGGGCACCCATGACGACTTTTTCCGCCGGCTTTCCGCTGCGGCGAACAAAGGCAAGCTCTGGTTTGGCATCGCCGCTGTGATGGCCCTCTTTCCTGGCAGGACGCGGCGCGCCGCCCTCCACGGCGTGCTGGCGCAGGCCGTCGCTTCAGCGGTCACGAATCTCGGATTCAAAACCCTGCTGCCGCGGGCCCGCCCCCTGCCGGAGCACCTTCCGGTCTTCAGGTTTGTCAATCCCCAGCCCACGAGCTCCTCGATGCCCTCGGGACACTCCGCCTCGGCCGTGGCGTTCGCCCTCGGCGCCGCTCTTGTGCGCCCGGCCCTGGGCGCCGCGCTGGCCCCCCTCGCGGCGGGCGTCGCCTACTCCCGGGTCCACACCGGCGCCCACTGGCCTTCGGATGTGTTCTTCGGATCCGCGATCGGTGCGGGTGCTGCGCTGGTCACGCGGAAATGGTGGCCCGTTCGGCCGCCAATTCCCGAGCCCCGGCGCACTCCCGTGAAAGCAGCGGAGCTCCCGGAAGGTGAGGGTCTCGGCATCGCGGTCAACACGCTGGGAGGCTCGTATGCGGCGGAGACCGCAGCTGCGCTCCAAAAGGTATTCCCCAAGGCGTATATAACAGAGGTTGCCCAGGACGAGGACCTCGCGGAGGAGATCGCGCGGGTGGCCGGCCGGCCTGGGGTTGTTGCCTTGGGCGCCTGGGGCGGCGACGGTACGGTCGGCACGGCAGCCGCGGCAGCCATCCAGCACTCCCTCCCGCTCCTGGTCCTGCCGGGCGGTACCCTCAACCACTTCGCCCGGGACGCCGGAACCCCTAACCTCACGGCCGCCGTCGGGGCGGCGTCCCGCGGCGAAGCGGCGCGGGCGGATGTTGGCAGGGTGTCCGTGGAGCGCGGACGTCCCGGCAGCCCCGAACTGTTGCACCTGACCATGGTCAACACAGCGAGCATCGGCCTCTACCCGAACCTGGTCCGCCGGCGCGAACTGCTCCAGCCGGCCATCGGCAAACCCCTGGCCGGCGTCGTCGCGATGTTGCGGACCTTTGCTGCCGGGACGCCCACCGTCCTGACCGTCGACGGGGTGCGGCACAAACTGTGGATCCTGTATATCGGCCGCGGACGGTACTACCCGCGCGACCACGCCCCGCTGGTCCGCCCGGTCCTCGACGACGGTGTCTTCGACCTCAGGATGATCACCGCCGACGAATCCTTTGCCCGGCTCCGGCTGCTGTGGGCCGTACTGACCGGAACCGTAGCCACCTCCCGGATCACCCACCTCAGCGAATCCAGCAGCATCCGGGTGGAACCGGGGGACACCACCATGGTCCTGGCAGTGGACGGGGAGGTCATGCCCGGGGTGCGCGGTGTTCAGTTCTCGGTGACGCCCGGCGCCCTGACGTACTACTCGCCGTCGTCCTGAGGGCCGCACTGTCATCCTCCCGGACTACCCTGATTCGCCCCTGAATCATCCCTGAGACCGGCGAAACCGGCGCTCCGCCTCGGTAGCGTGGTGTGTACACCAACCCCACTGCTAGGTAAAGGAACGCTTCCATGATCGAAGCACGAGGCCTGACCAAGGTTTACGGCGACAAGACCGCCGTCGCCGGAGTCAACTTCACCGTCGAGGCCGGCCGGGTCACCGGATTCCTGGGCCCGAACGGGGCCGGCAAGTCCACGACCATGCGCATGATCATGGGGCTGGACCGGCCGACGTCGGGCACCGTCACCGTCAACGGCGCCCCGTTCGCCCGGCACGCCGCGCCGCTTCGCGACGTCGGTGCGCTGCTCGACGCCAAGGCCGTCCACACCAGCCGCTCCGCTTACAACCACCTGCTCGCGATGGCCGCCACGCACAGCATCCCCAAAAAGCGTGTGCACGACGTCATCGAAATGACGGGGCTGGCCGACGTGGCCAAGAAAAAGGTCGGCGGCTTCTCCCTCGGCATGGGACAGCGGCTCGGAATCGCCGCGGCACTGCTCGGGGACCCGCAGACGATCATCCTGGATGAGCCGGTCAACGGGCTGGACCCGGAGGGCGTCGTCTGGGTCCGCAATCTGGTCAAACACCTTGCCTCCGAGGGACGCACAGTGTTCCTCTCCAGCCACCTCATGAGCGAGATGGCCGTCACCGCCGACCATCTGATCGTGATCGGCCGCGGCCGGATCATCGCCGATGCGCCGATCCAGGACATCATCACCGGAAAGGGCCAGATCCGCACCCGCGTCCGCACCGACCAGCCGGACCAGCTGATGCACCTGCTCGCCGGCGCCGGCGTTTCCGTGGAGCTGCAGGAGAACGAGCTGCTCGAGGTCACCGGCCTCGATCCGCGCCGGATCGCCCGCGCGGCCCTCGACAGCCACGTCATGATCTACGAACTCACCCCGCTTCAGGCCAGCCTCGAGGAGGCCTACATGGAACTGACCAAGGATGAGGTCGAATACCATTCACTGATCACCACGGGCGCTGCCGCCCTGTCCAGTCCGGAGGCAACCAAGCCATGAGCTCAACCACTCTCGATCCCTCCCGCCGCGGCGCACACGCGGGCACCGGCGGCGCCCCGGCCGGCGGAATATCAGGCACCAGCACCGGCCCCGGCCCCAGCTTCTTCCGCGTGCTGAACTCCGAATTCATCAAGTTCCGCACCCTGCTGTCCACCCTGATCCTGCTCGGCTCCACCGTCCTTGTGATGGTGGGCTTCGGCGCCCTCTCCGCCTGGGGAACCGGGCAGTTCGCCGAAGCGGCGCTCACTGATCCGGAAGCGGCCGCGGCTTTCGCCGCCCAGGGCGGGGACCTCGCCGTCGGCGTCCCCACGTCCGGCATCGCGTTCGCCCAGTTGATTCTGGGCTCACTCGGGGTGCTGCTGATGAGTTCGGAGTTCACCACGGGCATGGCCCGCTCCACCTTCGCGGCAGTGCCCAAGCGGACCCCCGCGTTCGTTGCCAAGTTGCTGGTGGTCACGGTGACCGCGTTTGTTGTCACCGCCGCCTCCGTATACCTGGCCGGCCTGGTCGCGCTGCCGATTCTGGACAATTACAACCTCAAACTGGACCTCTCGAGCTCGCAGTCGGTGAAGATGCTGCTCGTCAACAGCCTCTACGTCGCAGCCGTTGCCGCGATCGGCATGGCCCTGGGCTCGCTGATCCGCAATTCCGCCGGCGGCATCATGAGCCTCGTCGGGTTGTTCTTCGTGGCACCGATCGCCTTCCAGCTGATCCCGGGCGACTTTTTCGTCGAGGCCCGAAAGTACCTGCCAGGCAACACGGTCGAGCCGATGACGGCCGTACAGCACGTCCCGGACACGCTGGAAGTCTGGCAGGCCGCGATGGTGCTGGGCGCCTGGGTCATCATCCCGGTGGTCCTGGCCGCCGTGCTGCTGAAAAAGCGGGACGTCTAGGCCCCGGACCCGCCGTCTAGGCTCAGAGCATGATCGATGCAGTTCCCGTGAAGGACGCGCCGGCCGCCCAGGCTGACGCGTCCTTCGCTGAAATCACCGCCCGACGCCGGGGGCGCATCCGGCGCTACCTGTTCCAGCACCCGCGGGCCATGGATGCCGTGGTCGTGGTCTGCTACCTGCTGCTGGTGACCCCCGCCGCAGCGGAAGCGCTGGGCGACGGCGTCTGGCCGGCCGCCGTGCTGCTCGTGCTGGCCGCGGCGGCGCTGATGTTCCGGCGGAGCCATCCGGTACCGGTGGTCGCCGTCGTGGCGCTGCTGGAGCTGGGGGTGACCATGCTCCACCCGTGGGGGTCCAACGCCTCCGCCGGGCTGTGGTTTGCGCTCTACGCCGTGGCGGCGGCGCGCAGCCGCCGGGTCGCGCTGGTGTGCCTGGCGGTGGCGACTGCTCCGCTGGTTTTCCTGTACCTACTGCTGGGCGTTGGTCCGCTGGATGGCCGGCTGCCGGACATGGGCGTGAATACGCCGGAGAACTTCCAGCTGATCACCAGCATCGCCGCCGCCGTCAGCATCACCCTCTCCAACGTCATCGCCACCGGGATCGGCGTCTCGGTCCGGCAGCGGCGCGAGCACGAGCACGAGATTGCCGCTTGGGCCGCGAGGGCCGCGCAACTCGGGTCGGTCACCGAACGCAACCGCATTGCCCGCGAAATGCACGACATCGTGGCGCATTCGCTCACGGTGATGATCAGCCTGGCGGACGGGGCCGCCGTCGTGGTCGCAAAGGACCCGGGCCGGGCGGCGGAGGTCCTCGGGGAACTCTCCCGCACCGGCCGCACCGCACTGGCGGACATGCGGCGCGTCCTGGGCGTGCTGCGCGACGACTCGGCCCCGGGGCAGGCTCCGCGCGAACCGCTCGTGGCCGGGGACAATCTGGGCAAACTCCTTGAGGGTTTCCGCACCGCGGGGCTCCCGGTGCACTATACGCACACCGGCCCGTCGCTGCCGGACGATGCCGCGTTCCAGCTGACGGTGTACCGGATCGTGCAGGAGTCACTGACGAATGTGCTGCGCTACGGCCGCTCGCTGGGCCGGGTGGACGTGGCCATTGCCCGGAGCGGCCCCACGGTCACCATCGACGTCGTCGACGACGGCAAGGGCACCGTCGACTCCGGCGGATCGGCTGCGGCGCCGGCGGCGCGGACCTCCCCCGGATCCGAGGGGACGGGCCGGGGCCTCGCCGGAATGCTGGAACGGGCACGAATCTACGCGGGCACCGTGGAGGCAGGGCCGAGCGCCGATCACGGCTGGCGCGTGCACGCCGTGCTGCACTGGAACGGCGACAACGGAAGCGAAGGAACATGAGCGAAGGGGAACCAATGAGCGAGGCCGGACCGATCCGCATCCTGCTGGTGGATGACCAGCCGCTCCTAAGGATGGGCTTCCGCCTGATCCTGGAGGGTGAGGACGATCTGGCGGTTGTGGGCGAGGCCTCCGACGGCGCCGAAGCGATCCGCCAGGTCCGCGAACTCGAGCCCGACGTGGTGCTGATGGACGTGCGGATGCCGGTGCTGGACGGGATAGAGGCCACGCGGGCCATTACCAGGTCCGGGGCCGAGGCGCGGATTATCATCCTCACCACCTTCGACCTCGACGAATACGCGTTCGCCGGGCTCCAGGCCGGGGCCTCGGCCTTCCTGCTCAAGGACGTGGCGCCCGCCGAACTGATCAGCGCCGTCCGGGTCGTGGCGAGCGGTGACGCGGTGGTGGCGCCGCGCATCACGCGCCGGCTGCTCGAAACGTATGTCCGGGGCAACGGGAATGGCCCGGCCGCCGGGGGAGCCCCCGCGCAGGCGGCGTCCGGCGGCGCCCCCGCCGGGGTCCGGCCGGCCCGGGATCCGCTGCTGGAAGACCTCACCCCGCGGGAAACCGAGATGCTCGGGGCGATGGCCGAGGGGCTGTCCAATGCCGAGATTGCGCACCGGTACTTCCTGTCCGAAGCCACGGTCAAGACCCACGTGCGCCGGATCCTCACCAAGCTCCATCTGCGCGACCGGGTCCAGGCCGTGGTGTACGCCTACGAGACCGGTCTGGTGGTGCCCAGCAACCCGGACTACTGAGCCCGGGCCGGGGCCCGCCGGCCCGGGAGTCCGAAGCGGTGGTTTCAGGCACATTTCCGAATTGCCCGTGAGGCAACTGTCGTTGCCTAATGGGCCTCTTTGCTGGAGTTCTGCCCGGACTGGCAGTAGGGCATTTGTGGGTTTGCACAGAACCGGCGCTTCCCCGGCCGGTCTAGGGTGAAACGTCAACGAGGTCCGCCGCGCAACTTTTCACGATCCACCCGCGGACCCGAAAAATCCACGAAGGACGAAGCTTCATGCAGGCTGACCAGCAACTCTCGAAATCCCTGAAACCCAGGCATCTGTCCATGATCGCGATCGCCGGGGTGATCGGAGCCGGGCTGTTTGTCGGCTCCGGCGCGGCGATCCAGCAGGCGGGTCCCGGCATCCTGGTCGCGTACACGGCGGCGGGACTCGTGGTCATCCTGGTCATGCGGATGCTCGGGGAAATGGCAGCCGCCAATCCGGAGACCGGATCGTTCTCGACGTATGCGGACAAGGCCTTGGGCCGGTGGGCAGGGTTCAGCATCGGCTGGCTGTACGCCTGGTTCTGGATCATTGTGCTGGGCATCGAGGCCACGGCCGGTGCCGCGATCATCCACCGCTGGGTGCCCGGGATCGACCAGTGGATCTGGGCGCTGCTGCTGATGGTGGTCCTCACCCTGACCAACCTGAGCTCGGTGAAATCCTTTGGCGAGTTCGAGTTCTGGTTTGCCTCCATCAAGGTCGCGGCGATCGTGCTGTTCCTGCTCTTCGGCGTCGCGGCAATCCTGGGCCTCATCCCCGGCGTCCCTGCCCCTGGAGTGAGCAACCTGCTGGAAAACGGCGGCTTTATGCCCAACGGGCCCGGCGCCGTGCTGGCCGGCATCCTCGTGGTCGTTTTCTCCTTCTTCGGCGCTGAGATCGCCACCATCGCCGCCGGAGAATCCGAAAACCCCGTCGATGCGGTCAAGAAAGCCGTGAAGTCCACCGTCTGGCGCATCCTCGTCTTCTACATCGGCTCCATTGCGATCGTGGTCACCCTCCTGCCCTGGAACTCCGCCTCCGTGGCCAAGAGCCCGTACGTTGCCGTGATCGAGCAGTACGGCATCCCCGGCGCCGGCACCATCATGGACATCGTGGTGCTCACCTCCGTGCTGTCCTGCCTAAACTCCGGCCTGTACACGGCCAGCCGGATGCTGTTCTCGCTGTCCCGCCGCGGCGACGCGCCGCGGTCCTGGATGCGGATCTCCAAGCGCGGCGTTCCCGCCGCCGCCGTACTGGCCTCCACCGTCGTCGGATTCATCACCGTCGGCCTGAACTACATCGCCCCCGACACCGTGTTCCTGTTCCTCGTCAACACTTCAGGCGCCATCGCCCTGTTTGTATGGCTCGTGATCGCCGTCTCGCAGCTGATCCTGCGCCGCAGGATGGGGGCCGCGGCCAAGGACCTCGAATTGAGGATGTGGCTGTTCCCCTACCTGACCTGGGTCGCCATCATCAGCATCGTCGCCCTGCTGGTCGGCATGATGGCCCTGGAGGCCACCCGCGAGTCGCTGGTGCTCTCCCTGGCACTCGCCGCCGTCGTGGTCGCTATCGGCGTCTCGCGCTACCGCAGGAACGGCGGGCAGACCCCGGCAATTTCCGACGGCGGTGCCGCGGCCGATACCGAGACTGTGGCGCACGCCGAACACGCCACAGCGGGGGCCGGCCGGGCGTCGTAACTCCCGCCCCGGGTCCGTCAGCACCACGGGACATGCCCAGCCCTGCCGCGCTGCCGTGGACATAGTGGCACTATGTCCACTCGGCGCGGCCTAGGGAGGGCATGTCCAACGGGGCCGGAGGGACATGCCCAGTCCTGGGCGCCCGCGGAGGGCGTGTCCGGGCATAGTGCTGACGACGGACATATTCTTCGCGACGACGGCGGCGTCTACCAGCTCGCCACAACGTCCCGGTCGGTGTCCGGCGGGTACACGGCCGGACTCGACGTCACGGTGCAGGGGCCGTTGGGCCCAGGTCACGGCGCTAGACTCGGTGCCATGCCTTCAGAGTCCAACGCCGCAGCCCACATCCAGGACCTCGGCGCGTACGTCACCGCGTCGCCGTCGAGCTTCCATGCCGTCCACGAGGCCGCCCGCCGGCTGAACGCGGCAGGATTTACGGCCCTCGACGAGCTGCAGCCCTGGGCCGGGGCCGCCGGGACCGGGAAGTTCTACGTGGTTCGCGACGGTGCGATCATCGCCTGGGTGACGCCGGAAACGGCCGGGCCCGCCACCGGCTTCAACATCCTGGGCGCCCACACGGATTCACCGTCGTTCAAGCTCAAGCCCAAGCCCACCACGGGCAAGTTCGGCTGGCTGCAGGCCGGCGTCGAGGTCTACGGCGGACCCCTGCTCAACTCCTGGCTGGACCGTGAATTGCAGCTCGCCGGGCGCCTGGTGATGCGGGACGGGACTCAGCACCTCACCGCCACCGGGCCGCTGCTGCGGTTCCCGCAGCTGGCCATCCACCTGGACCGCGCCGCGAACGAGGGGTTGGCGCTGGACAAGCAACAGCACATGAACCCGGTCTACGGACTCGGCGACCCGGCGGGCGAAGACCTGCTGGGCCTGCTGGCGGACCGGGTTGCCGGTGCGGACGTGGACGCTGCCCTGATCGGCGGCTACGACGTCGTCATCGCCGACACCCAGCCCGCGGCCGTGTTCGGCGCGAAGGGCGAGTTCTTCGCCTCCGGCCGGCTGGACAACCTTTCGGCGACCCACGCCGGGCTCACCGCGCTGATCAACCACGCCGCAGCGCCGATGCCGGCCGGGGCGCCGATTGCGGTGCTGGCCGCGTTCGACCATGAGGAAATCGGCTCAGCCTCCCGTTCCGGCGCGAGCGGGCCCATCCTCGAGGACGTGCTCGTGCGCATTTCCGACGGACTGGGCGCCTCGGTGAGCCAGCGGCGGCAGGCCTTCGCGGCGTCGTTCTGTGTGTCCGCCGACGCCGGCCACGCCGTGCACCCCAACTACGCCGAACGGCACGATCCGGCGAACCGGCCGGCCCTGAACGGCGGCCCGCTGCTGAAGATCAACGCCAACCAGCGCTACGCCACGGACGCCCCCGGCGCCGCCCTCTGGGCGCGGCTGTGCTCCGACGCCGGCATCCCGTACCAGGAGTTCGTCTCCAACAACGTGATGCCCTGCGGCTCCACCATCGGCCCGCTGACCGCCACCCGCCTCGGCATCCGGACGGTCGACGTCGGTGTGCCCCTGCTTTCGATGCACTCGGCCCGGGAACTCTGCGGCGTCGAGGACCCCTACCGGCTCGCGAAAGTGACGGAGCGGTTCTTCCGCACGGCCGTATAGATGTTCGGGGTCACGGCGGAGGCGTGCGGCGCTCCGCGAAGCGTCCGGTGGAGGCGCCCTCGCGGCCCGTCCCGACTTCATCTACGACAGCCGGGGATCCCATTGGCTGGTGCGTTCCTATCACCGGCCGCGCTTCAGGTGCCCTCCCAGCGGGCATACCTTTGGGGTGCCGGCGCCTTTGCCGTTAGGGCTGAGGATCAAAGGCTTCCCCGACCTTGCGGCCGACGACCTTCCATCGACCCGCGGCTTCTTCCTGCAACGCACTTACCGGCCAACGCGGGACAAACTGCCCGCGGGGACGCCACCAGCGGCCTCGCGGCCGTGTTGGGATCAGTTCGCGGCCTGCTGACAGCCTTCGATGCGCGGTCTGCGGGACTCTTACTCTGCGGGCCCCGACCTCCCGGTCAGCGCACTCAAGGGGTACGGCAGCGAGGTAGTCAGTAAGGGCCCCAGTGTCTCACCCGCCGTGGCCCCGGTGACGGTGACCAGGACGATGGGCCCGTTCGTCGACGGGTCGCGGATGGTGGAGTACTCTACTGCGTCGTATTTGCCCGCGATATGGCGGTGCACCTCGTCGGAGTTCAGCTTTGCGGTGAGGATCCCCAGCGCCTGTTCCAGGCCTCCCATGTAAAGGAATGGGTTGTCGCCGGAAATGACAGCAGTCGCCGGGGGCACCAATGCAACACTGCCGGTGGCCTCTTACTTCACCGGCGCCTGGAAGTAGACGACGAAGGCCAGGGAGACGGTCAGGAGCGCTCCGAACACAACCAAATACCATCTCCGCGTCAGGCTGGCGTATAAATCACGCAGGTACATATGTGGCTCCTTGAACTATCAACGGCTGGACAACGGGCGGGTCCGGGCATTCAAGGAATCCCTCAGCCGGTCCAATCCTGATTTTCCGAAGGTTCCGAGAATGGCTGCCTTGGCCAGTGACCGTGCCCTGTCCCGGCTCCACCTGCCAGGCCGGGCAAGGGCCAACTCATAGAGCAACTGCAGCCCGGTGGGGTCCTTCACCCCGGCCAGCAGCTGCCCGAAGGCCTTCGGCGCTGCACTGGCGGGTATCCGGGTCCCATGGACGCGGTTGCTCACGTTTTTTCCGTGGACCACCTGGAGCCAGCCTGCCGCGCCGCCAATTTCCTGCACCGTCATGGATTTTCCCAGACGGGTGTGCCAATCAGCCCAGCAGGTCACCGGAGAGTCCCAGGTTTCCATCACTGAGCAGAACGCGTTAGTGCTGTCCCTGTTCACGTACAGGGCATCGCCGCTGAGTACCAAGCCGTTGATGAAGTACACGGCTGTTCGGGATGACCCGGCCGGAGTCTTCTGCAGGCGTTCGATGAAGTCTGCGGCAAGTGCATCATCGTTGTCCAAGTTTGTAGTGAGAAGCATCTGGCCGGTGGCGCCGGTCACTGCCCTGATATCGGCAATCCGTTCCGAATCAGAAATCTGCGACCGGTATACAGGGGTGAAGAGCCCGCCGGCGCTGAGTTCAGCGAGCCTGGACTTGAGCCATCCGGGACTTTTCGGATCGAGGTATATGATCCAGCGGAAACCAGAGTTGGTCTGGGACTGGACGGATGGCAGGCAGAAAGCCTCGAACAGCGCCATCCGTTCACGGAGCCAGCCCTCCTTGGCGCGGATCCGGCTTTCCAAGCCGGCTGACGGCACGTTGAACCGGGTGAGGATTACATGGTCTATCGTGTGGTTCATAGCTTCACCTTGTAGACGTGGTAGGCGGATTCATGGGCGAAGGAATCGGCGAACCGCCCGCTGCCGTCAACGGGAAGGGAGCGTCCCTCGAAAAGGACCTCAACGCTGTCAGCCTTGATGCCCGGCGGAAGAGCGAAGACCCGGTTTCCTGGCACGGACTCCCCTGTGGCCATCGCGAAAATGTAGGCGGAGTCCTCGTATGTCTTCAGCATGGTGTCCAGGCCGACGCCGAGCGAATAGTCATAGGACTGGGTGTTGAGTACCGGTGCCAGCTCATGAATTCGGGAGTTGACGTTCTTCATGGCCTCGACCTGCGGGGCCCCACAGTAATCGGTTGTCACTTGGGCCAGCCGCAGTATGCTCGCGCCGCCGCACGGGCCGGAAAGGCTTTGATTGAAGTAGACGATGCCGCGGGCTTCGTTGATGATTGAACTCATCACCGCGCCCTCCAGCTGTTCCGGGCTGGTGTTGGAGACGAAAGGGCCCTCGCCGGGACCCCCGTTGAGGTTTTCGACGAACTGCCACAGCGGCTGGAGTTTCCCGTCCGCAGCGTCCTGCTGGCGCAAGGCCTTCATCGTCTTCCCGTAGCTGGACGCAGTCCTGCAGGTTGCCGCGTCTACAGGTACTATGTGGGCGTTCTGGTACGGCTTGAGGCTGCAGTACGGGATGGTATACCAGTACATGTCCACGGAGACGGTATCGGTGTAGCCGTTCACAAAGGCCTGGGCATCGGAGGCTGGCATGTAATGACTGATGACCATCTGCGTGAAGTTGGCGTACTTAAAGAGACCAGCAGGTGCTGCGTCGGCGAGGTCCTGCAGATGCTTCCGGCCGTCCTCCGGGGTGAACCGGCCATCGACTTCGTCGTCCAGGAACGCACCCACCCAGTTGGTCCCGGCCGGGGTGAATGATTCATTGAGTTTCCCCCCGATCCAATAGACGCTGTTGCGCTCAAAAATTGAGTAGGGAGTGCTGCTGTCCATGCCCATATAGGTGTTGATTCCATGGTCTTTGTCGAAGCGCACTTCCTGGTCGCTGCTGATGCCGTTGTACCAGATGGCCACCGGGAAAAACCGGGGATCGTCCCAACCGGCGGCGTCTGCATTGGGGAAGGACTTCCAGTAATCGGGACCGCCTTCCCAAGGAATCCTGGGCAGATCCAGCCCGGTGCTGGTACCGGCAGCCGGAGCTGCCTCTGCGACGGGGGAGCAGGCAGCGCAGAACAGTCCGATAATCATCAGTAAAGCTGCAGCGGGGCTGCGGACGGGAGGCGTCATCTTTTTTCACTTCCTTCAATGATGGACATCAGTTGGCGGGCCCGTTCGTGCCAGGAATGTCCTGCCGCGAAGGTCATGCGTTCAGCCTCGGCCGCGGTGGTCGGTGCGGTGGCCAAGTGCTGCTGGACCTGTCGGATAAAGGTTTCCGCCGTATCGCAGATCGTCACCAGATCTGTGTCCAGCCAACGGACGGCGGGCAGGTCGGTGGCCACCACCGGCAGGCCGGCGGCCAGATAATCGAGGGTCTTGAGGGGGAAAGACGCCCGGTTGAACGCATTGTCCCGGTATGGCGTCAGGCCTACTCGAGCGGTAGCCAGGTGCTTCCTGGTTTCCGCGAGCGGGAGCCGGCCCAACCATGCGACATTGTCCGAGGCCAGGAAGGTGTCCAGACGGCAGCGTGTTTCGGGGTCACGTTCGGTCCGCGGTCCGATGACCAGGATCGGAACGTGCGCTTCGTCCAATGCCGCCAGCAGGTCCATGTCCAGTCGTTCGTTCAGCTGCCCGATAAGCACCGCCGTGGGCGTCCGGGTCGGTGCCGGCTCCTGGAGGGCGGTGATGGCGCAACCGTTGGGAAGCACCGCGGTGGCCCGTTGGCCTGCCGTCATCTGGGAATCGACCAGGGCAGCCAGCGCCGGTGAAACTGCTGCGGTGTGCTGTGCGGTAGCCACGTTGGACCGCAGGGTCTTTTTTACCAGCCCTGACGCCAGTCCCATCATGGTCGCGCCCGCTTCCCAGTCATCGGTCACGTACAGCAAGTTGGGACCGGCCAGCCCGGACGGGAAGCGCGAGATCGGCGAGGACAGCAACGTGGCCTTGGCCTCCACGCCGAGCCAAGCAAGACTGGTCCGGATGTCAGCGGACAACAGCCGGCTGGTCAAGGGTGCCACGAGCCGACGGGTAAATCCGGGCAACGACAGGGACCGCAGCCGGGTGATGCCGTCAGCCACCTCTGAAAGTTCCAGGCGGCCTTGTGGAAGGTCAGGTGACCGCAAGGCATGATGGAACGGCAGGGGCGGATCGACCCAAAGCACGGGAACCGATCCCGCCACGGCCAAGGCGAGCTGGTGGTCGGTGCCGCTGACGTTTTCCCAGCGGCTTCCCGGAATGAACACCAGAACACCGCCTTTGTCGCTCATCCGCGCACGCCTTTAAGCGCCTGCTGCACCACGGCCTGGCGCCTGCCGGGCCGTGGTGCGTTGAAGTCGTCTTCGGCGGCGGAACCGAGCAATTGCCGGGTACGTTGGACCACCTGGTGGGCGGCAAACCGGCCCGCAGCTCCAAAATTGTTCCGAACCTGCACGGCCGCCGGCTCCTGCATGGCCCGGCCGTAGAAGACCTCCTGCTGTTCGGCCGCCCGTGCCAGTGAGAAGCGCCCGGTTACGGTGGCGAGGCCGAAGGCGGATAACTCCCGGCAACGGTCCGGGTTCCTGTAGGCCTCCACCAGAAGTCCTGCGAGCCTTCCCGCTCCAGTCTGTGGTCCGGGGCCGGTGCCAAACCAGCCCTGCTGCAGAAAAGGCGGCAGCGATTCCGGAGTCAGCAGCTCCCAGAATCCCAGTTCACCCTGGACCACGAGCGGTTTGGCGAAAGCCATGGCCCTCAAGGCCGAACCGCCCATGCCGAGGACAAGATCCGCGGCGGCGTAAGCGGCACGGGGATCGTCCAGTTGACCTGCCAGGACAACAACCCTGCGTCCAGTCCGGCGGTTTACCTCGTTGGCGGCCGCCTCGACGATGTTGCGGGCGGGGCCGCTACCGGCGATGAGCAGTTGGACGGGAATCTGATTGGCCACCCTGCCAACTGCCTCGATGGCGGACAGCAGGCCCTCCAGTTTCAGCTCAACCGCAAGGCGGGTGACTGTTGAAACAATAAAGGAGGAGCTTCCCAGCCCCCACTGGCGCCGGAATGTTTCGACCCCTAGCTCTATGCCTGGGTTGTTCGCGGCCAAGTCAACCGGCGGCTCCAGCAGTTCGGTGCGGGTTCTGCCGAATTTCTGCTCTGCCGCCAGGATGTTGGCGGTTCCCACCATCAGGGGAAGATGCTTGGGGATGAAAGGGGCCACTGCCATGGACATGACAGTGGAAACGGCCACGGCGGGTGTTTTCCGGGCGGCCAGCGCGCATTCGAGTGTGGGTGGCCATTCATAGCCGTGGAGAACAGCGAATCCCCGTGAACTGATCAACTGTCTCAGGGCCCTGACAATTGCCGGAGTGGGGCGGTGCGAGGGCCGGGGAGATTCAATGAACTCAAGTCCCAGCTCCACGATCCGGGCATTGAGCGCGCCCTTTCTGCCGAAAATGACAACTTCGTGGCCTCGTTGCTGCACTGCAGCCGCTATCTCGATGGCGTTTATCTGGCTGCCGCCGATTTCGAGGTCGTGGGGGAAAACCAAAATTTTCACGGGGCCACCCCTGTGGTTTGGGGAGTGTTCCCGATGGTGCGCAGGAGGCCCAGCGAGGTCCGGCGCAGGTAGAGCAGGCCCAGGGTGAGGGCCCCTGTGACCAGACCTGAAGATGCCACGACCAGAAGCGGGCTCGGTTGGACCGTTGCCATCAGCCATGCGAAAGCACCGGCAGCGAGTCCGGCGGTGGCTGGAAGCCAGATGCTCCCGGCCATGGGCGCGAGGTTGACGCCTGCTTTGTGCAGCTGTCGAAGATAGCAGGGGAGGACGACGAGGCCCGTGACCAAAGCCTGTGCCGCCGCGAGGCCGGCCAGCCCGAACAGGATGGCGCCGGAGATCAGCGCGGGGATAAGAACCACCAGGCTCCCGGCTTGGATCATGAAGACCGTGCCCGATCTTCCCAAGACCACAAGGAAGTCGTATGCGAGGTCGCATATGATCTTCAGCAAGGCGGCTACTACCAACCAGGACAGCACCGGGGCCGCGGGAATCCACACTGTCCCGTAGATCAGGCTGATCAGCGGTTGGGAGCTGGCGGCAAGGAAGATCATTGGCGGCACTGCTGTACAAAGGAGGACGGAGAAGATGGCGCCCAGCGTGCCATTGAGTCCGGACGGGTCGTGTTGGAGGGCAGAGAACGCTGCTGGTCCCACCCGGCGTAACGGCTGCGCCAGAATGCTGACCGGCCAGCTGGCTAGGTTGAAAGCCAGCACGTAGAAACCCAGTCCGGTTGTTCCGATCAGGATCCCTGCGGTGAGCTGGTCAGCGTAACCGATGGCGAAGAAGATGATGCTGGTGCCAGCCAGCGGCAGGCCGAATCTGATGAGCGGCATCAGGTAGTTTCGGTCCAATCCGAACCGGTACGGTAGGGGTGATGCCCGCAAGAACATGACCGCTGCCAGCAGGCCGCCGGCAATCCGGCCAACGGCCAGCGCCATGGCCCCGAGTCCGGCAATGGCCAGAGCCAGAGAAACTCCCGCACCAACCCACACATTGACCTGGTCGATGCTCATCCTCGTCTTCTCGCGGAAGTTGCGCTGCAGCAGGGCTGCCGGCGACGCCACTACGCCGTTGATGAAGACACTGATAATCAGGATCCGGATGACGTTGGTAGCCTCGGGGTCCCCCATGGCGGAGGTGAACACCGGCGCCGCCAGTACCGCCGCCCCGCAGAATACGGCGCTCCCAACTACGGAGATGGTATTGACTGTGGGAACGATTTTTGCCGGATTCCCCGGCCATCTGACAATGGCGAGGGACACGCCCAGCTCATTGAAGCTCAGTACTGCCATGAGGGCCACGAGTGCCACTGCGAACGTTCCGAAAGACTCGGGCCCCAGGACGCGGGCCAGAAGGATTCCGATGCCCACGGTGCCCAGGCGGGACAGCGCTGTGTTCAGTACGCTCCAGCCGAAAGCTCCGGAAGCCCCCTGGCGCCCCTGCGTATCTGTCATCGCTAACTCATCGCCGTGCTAGCTGCGCGCACGACCCGTTCCTGTTGCGCCTCCGTGATGTGCGGATAAAGCGGCAACGGGAGGATGCGGCCGGCGGCACGCTCCGCTACAGGAAACGAGCCTTCACGCACTTCCGGGCCAGCGTAGGCGCCGCTGAGATGCACCGGCACCGGGTAATGGACCCGGGCTTGGATTCCTGCGGACTGAAGGACGGCGAGCACGGCATCCCGGTCAGGAGCACGAACGACGTACAAGTGCCGCACATCCGCATTGCCGGGAGCCTCACGGGGGGGTGCCCAGCCCGGCACGTCGGCGAGCAGATGGCTGCAACGTTCAGCTGCGGCCCGCCGCGGAAGGTTCCACGTCTCGAGTTTGGCCAGTTTCGCGCGAAGCACCACTGCCTGGACAGCATCCAGGCGGGAGTTAGACCCGACGACGTCGTGCACGTACTTCTGCGAGCTGGCAGGTGAGCTGAGCGTACGCACCCGGGCAGCCACGCCGCCGTCGTCCGTTACCACCGCACCGGCGTCGCCAGAGGCCCCCAGGTTCTTGCCCGGATAGAAACTGGACCCGGCCGCCAGCCCCAACGTCCCCGCTGAACGGCCGAACCGGGTGGCACCTTGCGACTGCCCCGCGTCTTCGATGATCACGGCTCCGCAGGCCGACGCAACCGGAATGAGCTGCTCCACGAAGGCCGTCCGGCTGAAAAGAGGCACAATGGCCCGTGTACCGGGCGTGACGGCGGCCGCCACGCCCGCATTGTCAATTAGCAAATACTCAGGATCGACGTCAGCGGGCACCGGGACGGCTCCAATCCGACTCGCCGCCTCCGCTGTCGCGATGAAGGTATTCGCAGGCGGGATTACCTCGCCGCCGGCCCCAACGCCAGACGCCCGCAGCGCCAATTTCAGCGCATCAGTTCCATCGGTCACGCCCACACAGCGGCGGGCGTCCAGGAATTCGGCGTATGTCGTCGCAAACTCTGCAACGGCCGGTCCACCGATGAACCCAGCTTGGCGGAAGACCTCCGTGAGCCTTTCCATGACGTCTGCGTTCACGTCGGCCTGTTGCGCCACCAAGTCCACCAAGGGGACCGCGGCGTCGGTCCGGACCGGCGGCCCCTGGTTCATTATCCGCTCCCGATGGAGAAGGCCTCGCGGTCGTTTGCATTCGCCGGCGCACCCACCCACGTTTCGCCTGGGGGGACGTCCCCGACTACCGCGGCGCCCATGCCGATCGTCGCGTAGGTGCCGATTGATGTGCGTTCCCGGACGCTGGAGTTCATCCTCAGGTAAACCGCCCGGCCAATTTCATCCCAGTGCAAGGGGATGGGGAAGGCGCCGGTCCATGACCGTCCCGTGACGGTCATGGCGGATTCCCTAGGACAACGGATCAGAGCGAGGATTCGGGCTAGTTCCTTATTACGGCTGAACAAAACCATGGGTGTCCCCATTCCATCCCCAAGTGACCATTCAGCGGAGGCCCAGGTTTTCCATCGGAAAACGTGGGTCCAGGACTGACGTATTCACTGCCGCACGCCAACTTCTCCTGCAAAATTAAGGCCCGGGTCGCGCTCGGGGCTGGAGCGGAAACCCTGACCAAAGGGTTGTGCTTTTGCAAATATATCCGGGGGTCTGCCGGGGGACTAGGCCGCACGAATAGTCGAGTAGGGCATCGCCTGAAGTCGAGTAGTTTTCGTCCCAGTACTTGTTTCCGGTCCCGGAACCTCCGGACGCGGGTGCCGGCAGAAACAGGAGTGCCTGCCGGACCCTCTGGCCCTCAGAAGGCCAGGCTGATGACAAGGCTGATCGTCGTGGCCAGGATGACGGTGCCAAAGAGGTAGGACAGCAGGCTGTGCTTGAGCGCTTCCGCCCGGATGCCGTGGCTCTGCAGCGCAGTGTCCGAGACCTGGTACGTCATCCCGAGGCTCGTGGCGAGATAGGCGAAGTCCGTGTATTGCGGGGGCCGTTCCTGGTTGAAGTCGATGCCGCCCACGGCCGCGCCGGCCTTCCCGCCCGTGCCGTAGTAGAGCTCGGCGTACCGCAGCGTGAACAGCGTCTGCACCAGCATCCAGGACAGGGCCACTGACGCCAGCGCCAGGAGGCCGCCGCCAAAGCGCGACCCGCCGCCGCTGGCATGGGAATCGACGACGACGGCGGCCACCGCGCCGAGGCTGGCGACGTTGGCCGCCAGGATCAGCAGGTCGGTGATGCCGCGGGACGGATCCTCCACAGTGGCATGCGCCCGGGTCTCGGCCGGGTTGAAGCGGCCGACCGCCAGCCAGACCCACACGACGTAGGTCAGCGCGGCGATGCCCCAGCCGGCAGCCGGGGCCGCCATCCAGTTCCCCGCCAGTCCGGTCGCTGTGGCCGCGATCACCCCGGCGAGAAGCATGACCGCCAGGCGCAGCCGGCTGCGCCGCACCGGCCGGGCGTCGCCGCGGATCGGGGAACCGTTGTTCATTCCCCGATCTTGGCACAGGGTTGTCCACATGGAGGCCGGCGCCGCTACCCGGACACTGCCTGCCGCGCCTACGCTGGGCAGGCATGGAATCGCGGAATCCGGCCCCGGTGCACTAAACTATTTAAGTCTGTGCTGCGCCCTGCCCCCGTTCCTGGGGGTGATGCGGGTACATGGCACCGCAAATGAACCTCCTGTTACGGAAATGCCGTAACCGCTTAGCCCAAAGGAGGTGGGTTCACATATGCGTCCTTACGAATTGATGGTAATCATCGACCCCGAGGTCGAAGAGCGTACCGTTGAGCCAACGCTTCAGAAGTTCCTGAACGTCATCACGACCGATGGTGGAACCATCGAGAAGGTTGACATCTGGGGCCGTCGTCGCCTGGCTTACGAAATCCAGAAGAAGACTGAAGGTATCTACGCCGTGGTGAACTTCACCGCTGAGCCGGCTACCGCCAAAGAACTTGATCGCCAGCTGAGCCTCAATGAGACCATCATGCGCACCAAGATCACCCGCCCCGAAGTACAGAAGGTCGTTGCTGAGTAATCTCAGCTCCCGATTTTCACTCTTCACCCCGCAGGAACGAACAAGGAGGCAGTAGATGGCAGGCGAAACCACTATTACGGTCATCGGTAATCTCACCAGTGACCCCGAACTGAGGTTCACACCGTCAGGTTCGGCAGTAGCGAATTTCACCATCGCTTCTACTCCCCGCACCTTCGACCGCCAGTCCAATGAGTGGAAGGACGGGGAAACCCTGTTCCTCCGCGCATCGGTATGGCGCGAAGCAGCCGAAAACGTCGCCGAATCCCTGACCAAGGGCATGCGCGTGATCGTTAACGGCCGGCTGAAGAGCCGTTCCTACGAAACCAAAGAAGGCGAGAAGCGCACCGTTATCGAGCTTGAGGTCGATGAAATCGGCCCCAGCCTGCGCTACGCCAACGCCAAGGTCAACCGCACCCAGCGCTCCGGCGGTGGGGGTGCCGGCAACGGCGCCCAGGGTGGCTTCGGCAGCGGCAGCGGCGCCGGCGGCAACAGTGGCGGCGGCTTCGGTGGCGGCTCTGGTGGAAACCAGGGCGGCAACTCGGGCGGAACCTGGGGCGGCAACCAGCCCGCACAGCAGGATGACCCTTGGGCTACGCCCGGTGTCAGCAATGCAGGCGGCGGCTGGGGCAACGGCCCGGATTCCGAACCTCCCTTCTAAACAACATCTAAGGTTCGATGACGGAACCCGCCGGAACGCCGCAAGGCGGACGGGCGCTGACCGGCGTCGGATCACCACCATCCCGTGGATCAATATCCACGGGCTCCATCGAATAGGAGCTCCACGATGGCTAAGGCTGAACTCCGTAAGCCCAAACCAAAGTCCAACCCCTTGAAGGCCGCTGACATCACTGTCATCGACTACAAGGACGTAGCATTGCTGCGCAAGTTCATCTCCGACCGCGGAAAGATCCGCGCCCGTCGCGTCACTGGCGTCACGGTGCAGGAACAGCGCAAGATCGCCCAGGCAATCAAGAACGCCCGCGAAGTTGCTCTGCTGCCTTACTCCGGCGCTGGCCGCGGCTAAGGAAGGGATTAACTAACATGGCAAAGCTCATTCTGACCCACGAAGTAACCGGTCTCGGTGCTGCAGGCGACGTTGTCGAGGTCAAGGACGGTTACGCACGTAACTACCTGCTGCCCCGCAACTTCGCTCTGACCTGGTCCAAGGGTGGCGAGAAGCAGGTTGAGTCCATCAAGACTGCCCGCGCCGCCCGCGAGCACGCTTCCCTGGAAGACGCTCAGAAGCAGGCCGCTGCACTCTCCTCCAAGCCGGTCAAGCTCGTTGTCAAGGCTGGCGAGACCGGACGCCTGTTCGGCACCGTCAAGCAGGGCGACGTGGCCGACGCTGTTGAGGCCGCTGGCCTTGGCCGCATCGACAAGCGCAAGGTTGAACTGCCGACGCACATCAAGTCGGTTGGTTCCTACCAGGCCAACGTCCGTCTCCACAACGACGTTGCCGCTGTGATCGAACTCGACGTAGTCGCAGGCAAGTAGCCCTCACCGGCTACGCAGTCCTGAACTGCTGGAGGGCCCCCGCTTTCGGATTCCTTTGAGGAACCGGACGCGGGGGCCTTCTGCTTTAACTCCAACGCGGGGTCACTTAGCGCCCATGGTGCCCGGCGTTTTGGGCGCTAAGTGACCCCGCGTTGCTTCGGCCGATGGAGCCGGGGTGTGGTGCAGGACCGTTCTCACGTGCCGGTAGCCGTTCCGGATCAGATCGGTGAGCACCGCCTCGTCGACGTCGTCGAGTGTGGTGACATAGAGGCACCCGGCGCCGGTCTTGTGCTTCCCCAGCCGCGCCAGCAGCCCGGCCGACTCCGGTCCGTAGGTTAGCCCATAGAGGGAGAGGCCGGCTTTCCGCGGCGAGAAGCCAACGGCGGGCGCATCGCCCTCTCGCCCGGTCGCGTACTTGTAGTGGTAGCGGCCGAACCCGACAATCGTCGGGCCCCACATCTCTGCCGGCTGCCCGGTGACCTTTTCCATCAGTTCCAGCAGCCGGAGCCCGTCCCGGTGCCGGACGGGATGGTCGACGGCGGCGAGGAAGTCCTCTACCGACGCACCGGTTGCCGTGGTCTTGTTTTCGGTTTTGATCGGGGTCTTGTTCACAGCCATGCGGGAAGTCTTGCAGACCGCGGCAGCCCTGTCAGCCGCACCGGCGCCGGTGATAGCCTGCGGCAGTGACCCCACGTGCCGCACCCGCCCCCCGCCTCCGCCCCTTCGCCCAGGTGGACGTCTTCTCGGCCGAGCCCTACCGGGGCAACCCGCTGGCCGTTGTCCTCGACGCCGGGGGCCTCTCCGCGGAGGTGATGCAGCGGTTCGCCAACTGGACCAATCTCTCAGAGACCACCTTCCTGCTGCCCCCCAGCGATCCCGGGGCGGACTACCGGGTCAGGATTTTCACCGGCAGCGAGGAGTTCCCCTTTGCCGGCCACCCCACCCTCGGCTCAGCGCATGCCTGGCTTGAAACCGGCGGCATCCCCCGGCAGGACGGGATGCTGGTCCAGGAGTGCGGGGCCGGACTTGTCCGGGTGAAGCACGACGGCGGCCGGCTGGCGTTCGCGGCCCCGGCACTGACCCGCTCGGGGCCGGTAGCCGAAACGGACCTCGTCCGCATCGCTGCCGGCCTCAGAATGCCGCGGGAGGCGCTGCTGGACGCGTCCTGGCTGGTCAACGGCCCGGACTGGATCGGTGTGCTGCTGGAGTCGGCGGAACTGGTGCTCGCCGTCAGGCCTGATTATGCGGCCATGGCGGGACTCAAAGTCGGCGTGATCGGCCCCCATCCCGCCGGATCGGAGGTCGGCTTTGAGGTGCGCACCTTCATTCCGGGCGACGCCGCGGCGGAAGACCCCGTCACCGGCAGCTTCAACGCCGGTGCTGCCCAGTGGCTGATCCGCAGCGGCCGGGCCCCGGAGTCCTACGTTGCGGCGCAGGGAACGGCGCTGGGACGTTCCGGCCGGGTGCACATCGATGCGGCGGGGGACGACATCTGGGTCGGCGGGAGTTCGGTGAGCTGCGTCGAGGGGTTTGTCCTGCTCTGAATGGCCGGGCCGGGCAACGGCGTCAGGCCTGCCATCCTGGTTGCCCTGTCAATCGTTGTCCCCATTTGGGCCTGTCATTCCGCCCGTTTAGGGCCCAAAAGTGACAGCGCAACGTAGGCGGGAATAAGCGGGGCGGCCCGGCGCTTTACTATTTATATGCAAACGCATGTATCAGCGTTTGCGGCCGTGCCACGACTTGAGGAGCATCCCCGTGGAATCCCGACGCATCACCGTTCTCTCCGCCGGACTCGGAGTCCCGTCGTCGAGCCGCCTGCTGGCGGACCAGCTGGCCGCCTCCGCAGAACGCCGGCTGGCCGCGGCCGGCTATGCCGTCGAGATCCAGGTGGTGGAACTGCGCGACCTCGCCGTGGATATCGCCAACAACTTCGTGACCGGCTACGCCGCACCGAAGCTGGCCGAGGTGATCGCCGGAGTCGAGGCCTCGGACGGCGTCATCGCCGTCAGTCCGGTCTTCAGCGCCTCCTACAGCGGCCTCTTCAAGTCATTCATCGACGTCCTTGACCCCAATTCGCTCGAGGGCAAGGCAGTCCTGCTCGGAGCAACCGCCGGAACCGACCGGCACCAGATGGTCCTGGACTTCGCCATGCGGCCCCTGTTCAGCTACCTCCGCACCAGGATTGCCAGCACTGCCGTCTTTGCCGGACCCCAGGACTGGGGCCATAACGACGACGGCGGGTCACCCCTCTCGACGCGGATTGACCGGGCGGCGGGTGAGTTCGTCGGGCTGCTGCAGGGTGCCCGGCCGCAGCAGAAGCAGGCTGCCCTGGAGTCGCTGCCGTTCGAGACGTTGCTCGCCGGGATTTCGGGCCGGCACTGACCGCTCCGGCACAGGTCTGCTACCTCACGGCCCCGGACCGCGCGGCGGAGACCGCGGGCGTCCCCCGCGGAAGCCGGGTCAGTCCTCCAGGAGGGCGATGAATTCGCGCGCCTGCTTGATGGAGATGTCCGAATGGCGGGTGAGGGCCTCCGCGGCGGCCTCGGTGTCGCCGCTTCTGGCCAGGGTGCGGATCCTGCCGTAGATCTCATCGTTAAGCATATTGCTGCTCACCTCGCGGGTGACGTCGCCCTTGCTGGCGATGGCCCGGTAGCGGTACGCAAAACGCTGCGGTGCGTCGTCGTCGTCCTCGGTGGGCGCTTCGGCGGGGGCTTCGGGCCGGAAGGGCTGCGGGTGGGCAGCCAAGGCCCCCACGGCGTCCCTTGAGGCCCGCAGCCCGTCTCCGGTGGCCTCGAAGTACAGCTTGATGGCAGCCATGGCCTGCCCCTGGGCAATCAGCGCGTAAATCCGGCGGTGCTGTTCCTGGCTGAGTTTGGCCGTCGCGGCCCGTGCGATGTCAACCGGATCGCGTCCCGTCGGAGGGGCTGCTTCCGGGTGTGGCCGCGGGCCGCGGCGCCCGAGGGCGCGGGCGCCGAGCAGGACGGCGGCACCGACGAGCGCCAGAATCAGCAGGGGGATAAGCAGGGGTTCCATGAAACTACAGCCGATCTACATATTTCTTGGCGGTCAAAAGATCTGAATGGGTTGCCTGGCGCAGCAGCCTGATGGCCTGGAGCTTCTTGCCGTCCCGGGCCAGTGACTGGAGTTGCAGGGCAAGCTGTGGGTTCACCTGGCCGCCGGGGAGCACGTGCCTCTGGGCTCCCAATGCCAAGCGGGCATGGTCGGCCTGCTGTGACTGCTGCTGTTCATTCTGGCTGGGGCGGGTGACGGCGTCCACACGGGCCCGGGCGGCGGTGGCGGCCTGGACCTGGGCCGCGTAGTGGGCCTGGGAGCGGACGTCCAGTTCGTGTTGGTAGCGCTCCGCGTCGGACATGCCCAAATCGCGGGGTCTCAGGGCCGTGGCAAACGCCCAGAGGACTGCTGCCAGGATAAGGGCAGGCAGTATGACTAGCAGTACATCGCCCATGGGAAGAGCTTATGTCAGATCGCAGTTATCCACAGCACATTCCGCGATCGGCATAGCGTGCGTCGCCGCCGGCGGCAAAGCCGGGCGATCCGGTGACGACCATCACTAAATGTGCAATTTCCGACGTTGTGTGCCCTCGTGTGCGGCCTGCTATCCCCAGCTGCTCGCCGGTTGCTGTGGATGAATGGTGGTGGAAATTCTTTTGTGTCCACACCGCGATTCCGGTGTTTCCGCAGGTCAGAGGCTTATTGTAGGGGCAAGAAATTTTCTATCCACAGCTGTTCCCACAGGCTGTGCACAAGCAGGAGCCAGTAGTGCACAGGTTATCCACAGGAGGGGCGGCCGGCCGGGTTGGTGCCTGCCCCGGCGGGGGATAACGTTGCTGGATATCGAGCCTTGGATACCGAAACCCGATACTGGCTTCCCTTTCAACCCCGGCCCCTCGGGCCTGGACCCGGGCTGTGGAAAACCGGCAGTTCCCGGAGGCAGCCAAAGTGTCGGGGCCCGCTGATAGTACTTAACCCGTCGGGCTCACTCCGGGGTCGACGCCAGCGGGCACCAAGGCCCATGGCACACGCGTCGCCGGCGCACGGACATCCGCCGGGGCACACAATGGAGGACGGCAGTTTTGTCAGTTACGCATCTGGACTCAGTCGAGGGGACGCGGGGAGCCGAAGGCAGCCGCAAGCCGCCACAGGACATTCCCGCCGAACAATCGGTGCTGGGCGGCATGATGCTGTCCAAGGACGCCATTGCCGACGTCGTCGAAATCCTGCGCGGTGTGGACTTCTACCGCCCTGCGCACGAGACGATCTACGAAGCCATCATCGACCTTTACGGCCGCGGCGAACCTGCCGACGCCGTCACCGTCTCGGATGAACTGACCAAGCGGGGAGAGATCAACCGGATCGGCGGCCCCGCCTACCTTCACGAGCTCATCCAGACTGTTCCCACCGCCGCCAACGCCGGCTACTACGCCGAAATCGTGGGCGAACGCGCGGTCTTGCGCCGCCTGGTCAATGCCGGCACCAAGATCGTCCAGCTCGGCTATGGCCAGGACGGTGAGGTCGAGGACCTGGTGAACCAGGCTCAGGCCGAGATCTACGCCGTCGCGGAGCGCCGCACCGCGGAGGACTACGTTGTCCTCAAGGACGTGATGGAGTCCACCGTGGACGAAATCGAAGCGTCCGGCCACCGCGAGGAGGGAATGACCGGGGTTCCCACCGGCTTCTACGAACTCGATGAGCTGACAAATGGCCTGCACCCCGGCCAGATGATCGTCATCGCTGCCCGTCCGGCCGTCGGTAAGTCAACTTTCGCCCTGGACTTCGCCCGCTCCGCGGCCATCAAGAACAACCTCGCCACCGTGATGTTCTCCCTGGAAATGGGCCGGAACGAGATCGCCATGCGTTTGCTGTCCGCGGAGGCCACGATCGGCCTCCAGGACCTGCGCAAGGGCACGATCAAGGACGAACAGTGGTCCAAGATCGCCACCACGATGGGCCGGATGAATGACGCACCGCTCTTCATTGACGACAGCCCCAATATGTCGCTGATGGAAATCCGGGCCAAATGCCGGCGCCTGAAGCAGCAGCATGATCTCAAACTCGTCATCCTTGACTACCTCCAGCTGATGAGCTCCGGCAAGAAAGTGGAGTCCCGCCAGCAGGAAGTGTCCGAGTTTTCCCGTGCGCTGAAGCTGCTGGCCAAAGAACTCCAGGTCCCCGTCATTGCCCTGTCGCAGCTGAACCGTGGCTCCGAGCAGCGCCAGGACAAGCGGCCGATGGTCTCGGACCTTCGCGAATCAGGCTCCATTGAGCAGGACGCCGACATGGTCATCCTGCTGCACCGTGAAGACGTCTACGACAAGGAGTCGCCGCGGGCCGGCGAGGCGGATATCCTCATCGCCAAGCACCGTAATGGGCCTACCAAGGATATTGTGGTCGCCTTCCAGGGCCACTACTCGCGGTTCGCCAATATGGCGGCCGACGCCGGGGGCGGCGGCTTCTAAGGGCTACTCGCCGCCGGTCCGAAGCAGGTGGTTGGGCAGCCGGTTCCCCGGCGCCCGGCCCCGGATCTCCAGCAGTTCGCGGGCGTGGGCGTGCAGCCGCTTGTCTTCCTCGGACACCGGCACCCACTGGGGGACCGGGACGGACGTGCCGTGCTCGTCGCGTGCCACCATCACGGTCAGGCAGTAGGTCGTGAGTTCCAGTTCGCGTCCCTTGGGATCTCCCGAGCGGACATGGACCGCGATGTGCATGCCCTTGGTTCCTGTGTAGACGAGCCGGGCCTCCACCTCCACCACGTGGCCAATGAGCAGCGGACGGTAGAACCGCACACCGCCGGAGAAGACGGCCACCGTGTCCATTCCGCAGTACCGCGAGGCGCAGACGTAGGCCGCTTCATCGATCCATTTCATGACGATGCCGCCGTGCACTTTGCCCCCCCAGTTCACATCCGTGGGCGCGGCCACAAAGCGGAGCACAACGTTCTCGGCGGTTCCGGCGTCGGTATATTCCTGCCCGCTCATTGCCTGGACGATGTCCTCGCGGACCTTGATCCGCGCCAGCGCATGGTCGCGCTGTTCGATTTCCTCAAGCGTCGTCGGCTCAAACTGCGGCACCGGGATGGGCTTGCCGTCCGCGCCGACGGCCACGAATATCACCATGCACTGGCTGCGCATCGTGGCCGGGCCGCCCTTCGGATCGCCCGAGGACACCACGGTGCGGATGTGCATGGAGGACCGGCCGGTGTAGACAATCGTGGCCGTGACTTCAACCATGTCCCCGCTGTTGACCGGGTCCGCAAAGTGGATGTTCCCCACGTAGGCCGTCACACAGTAGGACTTGGCCCAGCCGACCGCGGCCGCATATGCGGCCTTGTCCACCCACTCAAGCACGGTGCCGGCGTCGACCGAACCGCTGTGGCCGACGTCGGTGGGCGCGGCGAGGAAGCGCAGGGTCACGGCGTTGGCGGCAGTATCACTCATGGTGTGAGTTTACTGGCGGGCCGCGGAAGCGTCGCGGGCGGGGACACAAACGCAGTGCGGGGCGCCATACAAGGCGCGACGGCGGGCGGCCACCTGGAGGTGGCCGCCCGCCCGGACCCGCGGCCCGGTGCAGGGGATTCAGGCCAGGACGCGGAGCCCGGAGCCGGCGCGGCCGAAGGGGGCCTTGTCCACGGGGCCCTTGCCGCGGTCCGGCGCCGGCCCTGCGGCTAGGGTGGTTCCGTGCCCGCCTCAGCCCCGCCCCCCGCAGTCCTCCCGTCCGCGGCGGCCCGCCGGCGGGAAATTCTGCGCCTCGCAGTCCCGGCCTTCGGTGCGCTCATCGCTGAGCCGCTGTTCCTCCTCGCGGATGCGGCAATCGTCGGCCACCTCGGCGTGGCCCAGCTCGCCGGCGTCGGACTGGCATCCGCGGTGCTGCATACCGTGGTGGGCCTCATGGTGTTTCTGGCCTACTCCACCACTCCGGCCGTGGCGCGGGCGGTCGGCAACGGGCAGCTGACCAGGGCCCTGGCCGCCGGGCGGGACGGCGTCTGGCTCGCCCTGCTGCTTGGAATCGTCCTGGCGGCCGCCGGATTCCTCGCCGCCGAACCGCTCCTGGACCTGATGGGCGCCACCGGAGACGTGCGGGTCTTCGCCGTGGACTACCTGCGCTGGTCGATGCCCGGGCTTGTTGCGATGCTGCTCATTTTTGCCGGCACCGGCGTGCTGCGCGGCCTGCAGGACACCCGCACGCCGCTGTTCGTCGCGGCCGCCGGGTTCACGCTGAACGTTGTGCTGAACCTCTTCCTGGTCTACGGGCTGCAGCTGTCCGTTACCGGCTCGGCAATCGGCACCAGCATTGCCCAATGGGCCATGGCCCTGGTCTACGTCGTCATGGTCCAGCGCAATGCCCGCAACCACGGCGTGTCCCTGCTGCCCGATTGGCGCGGCATCCGGGCGCTGACCAAAGTGGGCTCGTGGCTGATGCTGCGGACGCTCAGCCTGCGCATCGCGATCCTAGCGACGGTGGTGGTGGGCACCGCCCAGGGGCCGGTCAACCTGGCCGCCCACCAGCTCGCCATGACCGTCTTCACCTTCCTGGCCTTCGCCCTCGACGCCCTTGCCATTGCCGCGCAGGCGCTGATCGGCAAGGAACTCGGTGCGTCCCGCCCCGCGGCGGTGCGGGAGCTTACCGGAACCATGGTCCGCTGGGGACTCGGTTTTGGGGCACTCGCCGGGATATTGCTCGCCGTCGCGGCGCCGTGGGCGGGCCAGCTCTTCACGTCCGACGCCGAGGTCCGGGCCGCGCTCACGCTGGCGCTGTGGGTGCTCGCTGCCGGGCAGCCGCTTGCCGGCTATGTCTTTGTCCTCGATGGCGTGCTGATCGGTGCGGGGGACGCGAAGTACCTGGCGCTGGCCGGCGTTGTGAATCTCGCCGTCTATCTGCCGCTGCTGCTGGCCGTCCGGCAGTCCGGGGCCGACGGCGGCGCGGGCCTGCTCGGGCTGTGGGCGGCGTTCTCGCTGGGCTACATGGCGGCGAGGGCTGTGACACTCGGCCTTCGCGCGCGGACGGACCGGTGGATGGTGCTCGGCTCGCACTGAGTCCTGCCGCGCGGCTTTCCCGCCCCGGCCCGCGCGGCGTCCCGGAACGCGCGGGTGCGGCTTCGCACTAAACTGGTCAGGTGACTCTCCCCGCAGACCCTGACGCCCCCACCGCCCTGCCCGCCGCGGCGGATCTCTGGAAACCCGTGCTGGTCCGGGCGGCCGTAGCGCTGGGATTCGGTGCTGTGACCGTGTTCTGGGCTGCGCCCTCCACGGCGGGCATGGGCTGGGCCGGCGGTATCTACCTGCTGGCCACGGGTGTGGCGCTGCTCTGGAGCGTGAACAAGACCGGGCTCCGCGCCGGATCCGCGTCCAGCAAGGTCCTGTCAGCCGCTGGCGCCGTGCTGACCGGAACCGGCGCAGCGCTCGGGCTTATGTCCGGCAACCTGCTCTTCGGTGTCCTTGCCGCCTTGGGTCTGGGGCTTGCCGGCGCGGCAGAGCTGTACCTCGGCATCACCAGCCGCGGCCGGTCCGTGCTGGCCCGCGACTGGATTGCCTCCGGCGTCGTCGGGGTGGGCACCGCGTGCCTGCTGCCGTTCTTCATTGACCTCGGCCCGCATGCACTGCTCGGCGTCGCCGGCGGCGGTGCCATCATCAGCGGCGTGCTCTGGATGCTGGCCGGGCTGACGTTGCGGCACGATGCGCGGGCCGATTCCATGAAGGCCGTAAACTAGAGCGGACAGGTTCTACCTTGCGTAGAACGATCGCGGCATCACAACGGCCACGCCTGGCGGCGTCGGCTGCAGGAGGAAAGCACCTTGGCACAGCATAAATCTGGAGAACAGCGTAAGCCGCGCACCTCGGTCAAGGGGCCGCTCATGTTCTCAGCCTTCTGGGCAGTGCTGGCTTTCGTTGCCACCCTGATTTTCGCTTCCGGCGGCAGCGCCAAAACCCCGCGCTTTGACCTGGCATTCACTGCCGCCGGCATCGCCTTCATTGTGATCCTGGTGGTGCTTGCCATGCTTTCGATGGGGCACAAGCCCAACGATGAACAGCTCGGCAAGGGCTCCGGCGTCAACCTGAGCTCCCGGCACTCCGGACACGGCGGCCACCCGGTGCAGCCCCGGCCGGATGCCGGCGCCCCGGATGCCGGCCCCCGCGGGTCGGGCGACGACGTCCGCTAAGTCCGCGAACGCCGTCCTGCCCGCCCGGCGCCCGGTTCTGGCGCCACGGCGAACGTTCCTACTTGGTCCAGGAAATCGGATTCTTCAGGTAAGGGTTGTCGCTGTAGTTGGCGTAGGCGTACTTGGAATCGGTGTACTCGACGGTCGTGATTTCATCGCCGGCCGGGGCCAGGAACACCTGGCAGGACACCATCGTGCTGCCCACTACCAGGCTCAGGGAGTCCCCGGTGCCGGTGGTGGCGAGGCGCGTGCCGGCGCACTGGTCGAAGGCGCCGAAGACGATGAGTGACTGCGCGTCGGAGCCGTCCTTGAGCTGGGCGGTGACCCTGGGCTCGCTGATCCCAAGGGATGCCCTGCTGAGGCTGTCCATCCGGTGGCTGACCGTGACGAAATAGGGCGTCTGCCCGGCGAACTTCGCAGCGTCCTTGAACTTGGCGAAGTCGTCCGGGGTTCCCGCGACGACACCCGTCAGCGTCGAGGTGAAGACGGCCTCCGTGTACTTCGGGTCCGCCTTATCCTTGCCCGTGTTGGTGTGGGTGACAGCAGATTCGCCGGCCTTGAGCTTGGTTCCCGGCGCGGTGAGCGAACCGCCCGCTGCGGCTGCGGCAGCGGACGGCGCTGCAGCACTGGGCGTGCCGCTGGAGCTGGGTGTGGCACTGGCGCTGGGGATGCTGGCTGCAGAGCTTGAGGCCTCGGGCGGGACGGTTGCGGCGGGCTCGGAGCCACCCCCGCCACACGCGGCCTAATGGCTGCGGATTAATCCATTTTATGGGGAAATTGGGGGGGCGCGGCTCGGCCCGCGCGGGTCGCGGCAAGGATCTTTGTGACCCGCTCAGGACGCCGCCTTCCGCGCCCGGTAGGCCGCCACGTGCGCGCGGTTGGCGCAGTTCCCGGTGTCGCAGTAGCGCTTGGAACGGTTCCGGCTGAGGTCCAGCACGACGGCGTCGCAGTCCTCGGCGGCGCACACCAGCAGGCGGTCCATTTCCTTGCTGCGGATGACATCGACCAGGGCCATCGCGGCTTCCGTGCTCATCCGGTCCGCCAGCGGAGCGTCCGGGGTGGTGGCGTGCAGGTGCCAGTCCCATTCGTCGTGTTTGACGAGCCGGGGGAGCGCGCGGGCCTCCCGCAGCAGCCGGTTCACGGTGTCCACGGCGGCGGATTCGTCCGCGAGCCAGAGGTCAGCAAGTTCCCCGCGGAGGCGTTTCACGCTGGCCAGCTCGGCCGCGTCCCGGGTCCGCGAACCGGTGAATCCCTCGGCTTCCAGGAAGCGATCCAGGTCCTCGGTCGTGGACAGATGCTCATCCCCGTTGGCCGCCGAGTTGATCAGGTTGACCACGGACCGCAGGGCCACCTCCGTGTCAGGGGCAAAAAGCATTTTGACTCCTTACGTCGGAGTGGCGTACTGTCATGAGCATAACCCTACTTTACTCCTGACAGGAGGCAGTCCTTGTCTGCCGCACGCCGCACCGCCGAAGCACCGGCCACGACCGATTCCGGAATGCGCACCCCCGGAAAGCCCGGTGAAAGCAAGCCCGTTGCGGCATCAGCATTCATGGCGTCAGGCCTGGGGGTTGCCTTGTTTTCCTCGGCCGTGTTCGGTCTCTCCGGGTCCTTCGCCAAAGCGCTGCTGGAGACCGGCTGGACCCCCGGGGCTGCAGTCACCGCCCGCCTCACCGGGGCGGCGATTATCCTGGCCGTCCCCGCCATTCCGGCGTTGCGCGGGCGCTGGCACCAGCTCAGGGACAACTGGCTCACGGTGCTGCTCTTCGGCCTGATCGGGGTCGCCGCCTGCCAGTTGTTCTATTTCAACGCGGTGGCCCGCCTGTCGGTAGGGGTCGCCCTGCTGCTGGAATACCTGGCTCCCGTGATCATCGTGCTGTGGCTCTGGGCCGCCAGCCGCAAACGCCCACGGCCCCTGACAATTGCCGGAACCCTGCTGTCCCTGGGCGGGCTGGTCCTGGTCCTGGACCTGACGGGGGCCGTCAAGATCGACCTCATCGGCGTGCTGTGGGGAATCGCGGCCGCGGTCTGCCTGGCTATCTACTTCTTCATCACGGCCAAGGAAAACGACACCCTGCCGCCGATCGTGCTCGCCTCCGGTGGACTTATGGTCGGTGCCGTCACCATGTGGCTTGCCGCGGCAACGGGCCTGCTGCCGATGGCGTTCAGCACGGCCGACACCCGGCTGGGCCCCTGGGTCACCCCCTGGTGGGTGGCCCTGGGCGGGCTCGTGGTGCTGGCCACCGTGCTCGCCTATGTATCCGGCATTGTGGCGGCGCGGGCTCTCGGCTCCAAAGTGGCATCCTTTGTCTCGCTGACCGAGGTCCTGTTCGCCGTCATCTGGGCGTGGCTGCTTCTTGGCGAACTGCCGGGCCCCATCCAGCTCATGGGCGGCCTGCTGATTGTCGGCGGTGTTGTGCTGGTCCGGCTGGACGAGCTCCGGACCCCCTCCGGGGCCGGACCTGCGGCGCTCGACCACGCGAACGACGTCGAACCCGTGCCGTAGGCAGCCACCGACGAAACCGGCCCGGACGCTGCTGCGTCCGGGCCGGTTCGATTCTGCGGGATGGTGCCTAGCGGGAAGCGCTTTCCTGCTCGGTGGCGTTGCGGCTGGCATGCTTGCCGGCCTCCTGCAGCGCCTGGGAGACCTTCGCCAGGGCGGAAACGTGCTGGCCGTTCCATTCGCTGCGGAACTTGTCGGCGTCCGGACCCTTCCAGTCGGTGCCCTCGAGCACCTTGGTCAGCAGCGACTTCTGCTTGTCGATCTCCGTCGAACCTGCCTGCAGCTTCGTCCCAAGAGTCTTGAGCTGAGCAATGTCTGCACCCCAAATAGCCATTCGAAAAATCTCCTCAAGTGGTAGAACCGGGCCAGGGCCGGTAGGGCCCCCCGGCGGATCCCGGCTGCTCCGGAAGATCCAATGCCCCCAAACTATCCTGCCCGCCGGAATAGTGTCGATGGGCAGCCCTCCCCATGCCCTCGATCCCGGACGCAAAGGCACCTGGCATGACCCTCCACGATTTCGAGCCGCACGCCACCACCGCCGAAGTGGAAGCCGCCAAGGCGAAGGCCAGGGCTGCCGTCCACTTCGGCGCGGCCTGAGGGGCGCGCCCCGGCGGGGGCGGCCTACCTGCCGAAGCGGCGCAGCCGCAGCGAGTTCGCCACGACCAGCACGGAGCTGGCGGCCATCGCGGCGCCGGCGATCATCGGGTTGAGCAGGCCCAGGGCCGCCACCGGGATCCCGACGGCGTTGTAGAAGAAGGCCCAGAAGAGGTTCGTCTTGATGATGGCCAGGGTCCGGCGGGACAGCTCGATCGCCTGGGCTACCTGCCCCAGTTCGTTGCCCATGACCGTCAGGTCAGCGGCCTCGATGGCGACGTCAGTGCCGGAGCCCATGGCGATGCCGAGGTCCGCCTGGGCCAGCGCCGCGGCGTCGTTCACGCCGTCGCCGGCCATGGCCACGGTGGCGCCGGCCGCCTGCAGTTTCCGCACAGCCTCGACCTTGCCCTCCGGCAGCACCCCGGCGTACACGTCCTCCGGAGCGATGCCGACGGCGGCTGCCACCTGCGTGGCGACGGCGGCGTTGTCCCCGGTCAGGAGGATCGGACGCAGCCCAAGCCTCCGGAGCCGCAGGATCGCGGCTGCCGATCCCGGCCTGAGCGTGTCCCGCAGGCTGATGATTCCGGCTGGCTCCCCGTCCACGGCGAGCCAGACCGCGGTGGCCCCGGAGCCCTCGGCGTTGCCCAGGGTCTCCAGCTGTGCTGCGGTGGGGGTGATGCCGTTTTCCTGCAGCCAGCCCGTGCGGCCGGCCGTCACGAGCCGGCCCGCGACGGTTCCCTGGACTCCGCCGCCGGGTGCGGAGCGGAAGCCGGCGACGGCGGGAAGGGCGCCGGCGTCGTTGACGCGGCGTTCCGCCGAGAGCGCGGCCGCGGCGACGGCGCGGGCGATCGGGTGTTCGGATGCGGCCTCAACCGCGCCGGCCAGGCGCAGCACCTCGGCCGCGCTGAAGGTTCCAAACGCCTCGGTGCCGTCGACGGCCAGGTGTCCGCTGGTCACGGTGCCGGTCTTGTCGAGCAGGATGGTGTCGACGGTCCGGGTGTCCTCCAGCACCTGCGGCCCTTTGATCAGGATGCCCAGCTGCGCTCCCCGGCCAGTTCCGGTGAGCAGTCCCACAGGGGTGGCCAGGCCCAGGGCGCACGGGCAGGCGATGACCAGCACGGCGACGGCGGCCGTGAACGCGGCGCGCAGTTCGGCATCGCTGATGTCCGGAGCGGCTGCCAGCATCCAGACGCCGAAGGTGACTGCGGCAATGGCCAGGACCACCGGCACGAACACCGAGCTGATCCGGTCCGCGAGACGCGCGATCGGCGCCTTGCCGGTTTGGGCCTGGGAGACCAGCCGGCCCATCTGGGCGAGGGTGGTTTCGGCGCCGACGCGTGTGGCGCGGACCAGCAGCCTGCCGGAGGTGTTGATGGTGGCACCCGTGACCGGACTGTCCGGGCCGACTTCCACCGGCACGGACTCGCCCGTCACCAGCGAGGCGTCGACGGCGGAGGACCCTTCGACCACGACGCCGTCGGTTGCAATTTTCTCGCCGGGGCGGACCACAATGAGGTCGCCCACCCCCAGCTGATCGGCGGGGATCTGCTGCTCCTGGCCGTCGCGGAGGACCGTGGCATCCTTGGCGCCCAGGTTCAGCAGCGCCTTGAGGGCGTCTCCGGCCTTCTGCTTGGCATTGGCCTCCAGGTACCGGCCCAGCAGCAGGAAGGTGGTGACGACGGCGGCAACCTCGAAGTAGAGACCGCCGGAGCCCATTCCCTCCATACTGTCCATACCCTGCGGGTGGTCGGTCATCCGCGGGTCCACAAAGAGCTGCCAGGCCGAGAAGACATACGCCGCGGTCACGCCGATGGAGACGAGCGTATCCATCGTGGAGGCGAGGTGCCGGGCATTGATGGCCGCGGCCCGGTGGAACGGCCAGGCCGCCCAGGTGACCACGGGCAGGGCCAGGGCTCCTGCGACCCAGCCCCAGTTGGCGAACTGGAAGGCCGGGAACATCGAAATGAGGAACACCGGGATGGTGAGGATGGCCGCGACCATCAGGCGCGGGCGGAACTTGGCCGCCGGGTGGGTCGCGGCGTGGTCGCTTCCCCGCGCCGCCGGTCCGCCATGCTCGCTCGTGCCTGGCCCAGACTCATGCTGCCGCATGCCGGCACCGTCGGCGCGCGTGGACAGCGCCCCGAAGGTTTCACCTGGCGCCCTAACGGCGCCGGGTTCAATCACCGCGGCTGGGTACTGGGGGGCCCGGACGGTGGCTTTGTAGCCTGCTGCCGCCACGGTGGCGGTGATCTGGGCGTCGGTGACCGCCTCGGGGACTGTGACGTGGGCTGATTCCAGGGGCAGGTTGACGGTGGCGGTGACGCCGTCGAGCTTGCCGAGCTTGCGTTCGAGGCGGTTGACGCAGGAAGCGCAGGTCATGCCCTCGATGTCGAGCTCGATCACCCGGTTTCCGGGTTGGTCCAGTAGTTGCTCTCTGCTCATGGTGTTCCCTGCCTGTCCTGGTGCTGTGCGCTGCGTCGTGTGCCGGGCCGGTGCTGCTCAGGTTTCGTTGGACACGACCAGGTAGCCCGCTTCGGCAACGGCCTCGCCGATCTCTGCGGTCGACAGGGCCCCGGTGGAGGTGATGGTGACGGTGGAGATGCCTCCGGAGTTGAGGTCGACGTCGACGGCTTCGACGCCGGCCAGGGATTCGAGCTCCTCGCTGACGGAGGACACGCAGTGGCCGCAGGTCATTCCGGAAACGTTGACGGTAGTGGAAACGGTGCTCATGGCTTGCTCCTTGTGGGTGGGCTGCTGGTGGTTGGGCAGGCCCGTCGTGTGGTGGGTGGTGTCGCTGCTACCGCAGCAGGCGGCCGATGGCATCGGTGGCCTCCTTGACCTTGAAGTCGATGGCTGCCGCCCTCAGTTTCGCGTCCGGTTCGGAGGCGGCGCCGACGACGCAGTGGCCGATGTGCTCCTCCACCAGTCCAAGGCTGACGGCGTGCAGGGCTTTGGTGACAGCGGCGACCTGGGTGAGGATGTCGATGCAGTACTTGTCCTCATCGACCATCCGGGCGATGCCGCGCACCTGGCCCTCGATACGTTTCAGCCGCAGAAGGTAGGCGTCCTTGTTGGAGGAATAACCGTGCTGATGATGCTGCTCGCCGTCCGCAGGTTCCATGGCGGGGGCTTCGGGCTCGTTCATGAGCCCAATCTATACCCCATAGGGGTATATGACAAGTACCCCATAGGGGTATTTTTGGCCGGTGCCTGGCAGAAGGGTCCGGACACAAAAAAGGCTCCGGAGTGCGTTATTGGGGGATACGCACTCCGGAGCTGTCTTTGGGTCGGCGGTTTTTCTTCCACCTACGCAATCAAGCCTACGTGGCGGGGGGCGGCGAAGCCAGCACCTCGAATAAGAACATTCACTTTATTTTTGGGGGACCCGTCGCGCCACCCGGAGTCGACGCCAACGTTCGCCGGGCAGGACGTCAGGAACTATGTTTCGTCCGGTGGTGGATGGCGGCCCGGACCGGAACGATGAGGATCGGATGGTCCTGATGGTGGCTGAGCCACGCTGCCACCGAACCGTTGAGGGCAGCGGAAATCCGGTGACCCAGCCCGGGTTCCGGGGTGCCCACGATGATCATCGTGGCACCGACCTCGGCTGCCAGCTTGCCCAGCGCCCTGGCCGGGTCACCGGCCAGCGTCCGCAGGGTCCACTGGATGCCCAGGCCGTCGCAGGCTGCGCCGATGCTGTTCCGCAACTCCTGCGTTACGGCCCGGATTTCGGCGTTGTCAGTGTCGGGGTGCAGCGAGAGCCGGTGCGCGGACCGGGCCGGATCCCACTCCACGAGGTAACTCGCCTCGTCCACATGGGCGCAGATCAGCGGCGTGGCGAGTCTTGAGGCCAGCGCGGCGGCAGTCTGCAGCACTTCGGGGCTCTGTCCCGGGAGCACGCCGACCACAAGGGGCGGCGGGCCACTCGTGCGTTCGGCGGACATACTCAATTGTGGCTCCCGCCCCGCGCCGGGAACAGGGCCTTACTCCCCGGGCTTTCCTCGGCCACGCGTCTGAAGGAGGGACGAAACCAGTCCCCTGACCCGGTCGTGGATCTGGTCGCGGATGGCACGGACCGTTTCGAGGGTCCGGCGGGGTCCGTGAGCTCCCAGTCCTCATGCCGTTTGCCGGGGTAGATGGGGCAGGAGTCGCCGCAGCCCATGATGATGATGACGTCGGAGGCCCGCACGACGTCGTCGGTGAGGGGTTTGGGATAGTCCTTGGTGAGGTCCAGGCCCATTTCGGACATGGCCGCGACGACGGCGGGGTCGAGTTCGGCTGCCGGCATTGAGCCGGCCGAGCGCACCCGGATCCGGCCTTTTGCCTCGGCGTTGAGCAGAGCCGCAGCCATCTGGGAGCGGCCTGCGTTATGGACGCAGACGAACAGCACCTCGGGGACCTCGGAGCCGACGGCTCCCTTGGATTTCGCCAGGGCGTTGAGCCGGTCGTTGGCGAAGTGCTCGGTGGTGGCCGGGTTCTGGGTGGTCGGTCATGTCAGCACTCCAGAGTGTTCGATTGACGAAGGCTGGGCGAAGAAGACGAAAGGGAAAGAGGTCAGTTTTCGCCGGAGCGGCCGTGGGCCAGTCCGGTGGGGAACCCGACGAGGACGGGTTCGGGTGTTCCGCAGCAGCCGCCGGAAGTTTCCGCTGCAGGCCCTGCCGGTTCGGCGGCGGGGACGTCGCAGCTGGTGCCGATGTCGGAGGAGCAGACGCCGGTTTCGGGGAGTTCGAGCTGGACGGTGTCGGCGGCTTCCCGGTCCCCGGCCAGGGCGGCCGCGACGGAGCGGATCTGTTCGTAGCCGGTGGCGAGCAGGAAGGTCGGTGCCCGGCCGTAGGACTTCATGCCGACGATGTAGAAGTCCTGTTCCGGGTGGGCCAGCATTGTGGCGCCATGCGGCTCGACGGTGCCGCAGGAGTGGAACTCCGGGTCGATCAGCGGGCCGAGCTCACGCGGGGCTTCGACGCCCGGGTCCAGTTCCAGCCGGAGTTCCCGGAGGATGTCCAGCCCGGGGCGGAAGCCGGTGGCCGGAACCACGACGTCAGCTTCGAGGGTACGGCCGTCCGTGGAGGTTGCGGTGACGGCGCCGCCGGCCGGTGCGAGGGCGGCGATCCCGAAGCCGGTGTGCAGCTCCACCGCGCCGGACTCGACGAGGCGGCGGAGCCGGCTGCCGAGCTGACCGCGGGCGGCCAGGCGGTCAGCGTCGCCGCCGCCGTAGACCTTGGCGGCGGAGGCGCCGCGGACGGCCCAGAGGATCCTGGTCTGCGGTGACTGGCTGGCGAGTTCGGAGAGGTTGATCAGGGTGTTGGCAGCGGAGTGGCCGGCGCCGACTACGAGCGCCGTGCGGCCCTCGAACTTCTCCCGGTCCCGGCCCAGGACATCCGGCAGCGGTGAGGAAATCCGGTCCGCTGCGGCGGCTTCGCCGAGGGCGGGCAGACCGGAGGTTCCCAGCGGGTTGCGGGTGGACCAGGTGCCGGACGCGTCGATGACGCCGGCTGCCCGGTAGTCGCGGACTTCGCCGTCGGCGTGTTCGACCCGGACCACAAAGGGTGTGTTGTTGCGGTTGCGGCTGTGGGTCTTGTCCATGCCCTGCCGGGTCACGGCCACGACGCGGGCACCGGTGTGCAGGCGGGGCGCGATCGCGGGAAGTGCAGCCAACGGGGTGAGGTACTGGTCGATGAGTTCGCCGCCGGACGGCAGCGCCGTGGCCTCCGGCGCCTCCCAGCCGGAGGCTGCGAGCAGGCGGACGGCGGCTGCGTCAGTGTTGAAGCGCCAGGGCGAGAAGAGGCGGATGTGCCGCCACTGCCCGATGGCGGCGCCCGCCGTCGGACCGGCCTCAAAAATCAGCGGCTCGAGGCCGCGCTCCAGGAGGTGTGCTGCCGCGGCAAGGCCGATCGGGCCCGCTCCGATGACAGCAACGGGAAGATTGGTGGTGACAGCCATGGTGTCCTCTGTCCGGATAGATTGATGATGCGAGTATGCCCGCCTATATCGACGTCTGTCAATATAAGTGCATAATGGAAGCATGACAACACAGCAGATTGTTGAATCCACGACGGCCGAAGCCTGCTGCCTGCCGTCCGGGATGCAGGTGCTGGGCGCAGAAGAGGCGCAGGGCAAGGCCCAGCTCTTCAAGGCCCTTGCCGACCCGAACCGTCTGCGGCTGTTGTCCATCGTGAAGGCGTCCGACGGCGGTGAGGCCTGCGTCTGCGACCTCACCGAGCCGCTGGACCTTGGCCAGCCCACGGTGTCCCATCACCTCAAGATCCTCGTTGACGCCGGACTGCTGCACCGCGAAAAGCGGGGCACCTGGGCCTACTACTCGCTGGTCCCTGGCGCGCTGGAGCGGACAGCGGACATGCTCGCGGCACTGTAGGCCGGCAGGGCCATGCGGCACTTGAACACTTCCGGTGCGGGGCCTAGCGTGGCAAGCCTCAGGAAGGGGTGACCGCCGTGGAAATCTTCATGTGGTGGCTGGATCTGGATCTGGCGAGCAAGGAGTGGCTGCGGGAAAACCTGCGGGCCACCGAGTTGCCGCTGAACGTGGTGCAGGGCATTGCCGAAGCCGGCGGCCCGCACCCGGATGACGTTTTCGGGGTGCTGACCGACGCCGACTGGGACTTCATCGAGACGCAGTCCGAATTCGTCGACTGACCCGGCCTTCAAAAAAATCATTGCGGGCATCCTCTGGTGGTGGTTCCATAAGGGGCATGGCTACCGCAGAGAGTTATGTCCTGGCGATCGGCACCAAAAAAGGACTCTGGCTGGCGACGAGCCCGGACCGCAAAGACTGGTCACTTTCCGGCCCGCACTTCCTGATGAGCGAAGTCCCCAGCATCGGCATCGACACGCGCGAGGACCGGACCCGGATTCTGGTCGGCGTGCGTTCCGAGCACTGGGGTCCCACCGTGTTCCACTCCGATGACCTGGGCGAAACGTGGAACGAGCCCGACGAGGGTGCCATCCGCTTCCCCGAGGGCACCGATGCCGCTCTGGAACGGGTCTGGCAGATCCACCCCGACGCCGCGTCCCGGCCCGGGGTCGTCTGGGCCGGCTGTGAGCCGATCTCGGTCTGGAAATCCACCGACGGCGGCGAACACTTCGAGCTCAACCGCGGCCTCTGGGACCACCCGCACCGCGGTGAGTGGGGCGCCGGCTATGGCGGTGCCGCGGCGCACTCGATCGTCATCGACCACACCGGCGAAAAGGTGCACGTCGCGATGAGTACCGGCGGCGTTTACCGCTCGCTCGACGGCGGCAGCTCCTGGGAGCCGCGCAACAAGGGAATCTCGGCCTACTTTATGCCCGACCCCAACCCGGAATTCGGCCAGTGCGTGCACAAGATCGCGGCCGATGCCGCCGTCGACGGCCGCCTCTACGCGCAGAACCACCACGGCGTCTACCGCAGCGACGACGACGCCGAGAGCTGGGAGTCGATCGCGGAAGGCCTGCCGGCGGACTTCGGCTTCGTGATGCTCACACATCCCCGCCGGGCCGGCACCGCCTGGGTGATCCCGCTCAAGGCCGACGGCGAGAGGATCCCGCCGGAGGGCAAACTGGCGGTGTACCGGACCGACGACGCGGGTGCGAGCTGGAAGCGGCTTGACGACGGACTCCCGGGAGCGGAGTTCAACTCCGTGCTCCGTGACGCCGCCTGCGTGGACGCGGCGAAACCGGCCGGCGTGTACTTCGGCACGCGCGGCGGCAGCGTCTACGCCAGCGCCGACGAGGGGGAACACTTCGCCGAGGTGGCTTCGCACCTGCCGGACGTGCTGTGCGTGCGGGCCGTGGCCGTCGCCCCGGCCGTTGTCTCCGGTTCCGCGGCGGTCGGCGCCGCCGTGGGCGTCTGAGGCCCGTGGCCGGCATCAGTGTGGTGCTGCCCAGTGTGCTCCAGCCGCTGGCCGGCGGGCAGCCCTGCCTGACTGCGCCCGCAGACGCCGCGGTGACGGTGGAGGGGGTGCTGGACGTGGTGACCGGGGAGTTCCCGGCGCTGTCGAGGCGGTTGCGGGATGAGACCGGGGCCATCCGACGCTACGTGAATATATACGTCAACGGGAATGAGATTCGCCGCTTGCAGGGCCTGGCCACCGAGGTTTTCCCGGGCCAGGAGGTCCTGATCATCCAGTCCGTCGCGGGGGGCTAGCAGGCTCAGGCGACCCGCCAAAGACTGCACTCGTCCGTGTTGATGGCTTTCCGGGTTCCGGACTGCCGGTCCATGATCCAGACCACGCCGATTCCGGGCGCGGTTTCTTGGACGCTGCCGCGGCGGATCACTACGTCGTCGTGGTTCGGGCCGACCTTGATGCGCGCCTCGATCTCGTCGCCGCGGTGCAGCTGATCCAGGGCGCGGATGCGGGTTGCATGGGCTTTGGCTTCCTTCAACATGGCGGGGCCTCCTGGACTGGAGCGTGATGCCTGCTCTTGCCGGCACCTCCAGTGTCCTGCGCCATTGTTGCCGTTGCGTTTCGGCCCGGTAAGACGTGGGTTAGCGATCGACGCCGCGGGAGTTGCCTGCTCCCCGATAGTTGTCGAAGAAAGCCGGTGCGGCCCGGCCTCTGGCGGGCGGCTCGCTGCGCGGCCACAATGGGCCTATGCGACTGCCGCTGATGCCCCCGATTGCGCCCATGCTGGCGAAGGCCGTGACGTCCCTGCCGGACGGTGCGCTGATGTTCGAGCCGAAGTGGGACGGGTTCCGGTCGATCATCTTTCGCGATGGCGGGGACGTGGAGATCGGCAGCCGCAACGGCAAGCCCCTGACCCGCTACTTCCCTGAACTGGTCGAGGCGTTAAAGGCAAACCTCCCGCCGCGCTGCGTGCTCGACGGCGAGATCATCGTGGTCGGCGCCGCCGGGGACCGGCTCGACTTCGACACCCTGCAACAGCGGATCCACCCCGCCGCGAGCAGGGTCCGCCTGCTGGCCGAACAGACGCCGGGGAGTTTTGTCGCGTTCGATCTGCTGGCGCTCGACGACGAGGACTTCACCTCGCGTCCCTTCGCTGAGCGGCGTGGGGCACTGGAACGCGTGCTCGCCGGGAGTGCGGCCCCGATCCACCTCACCGCCGCAACGCAGGACAAGGAAACCGCCCAGAAATGGTTCCACCAGTTCGAGGGGGCCGGGCTTGACGGGATCGTGGCCAAGCTGCTGGATGGGCCGTACCTGCCGGACAAGCGTTCGATGTTCAAGATCAAGCACCAACGCACCGCCGACTGCGTTCTCGCCGGGTACCGGGTGCACACCTCCGGGCCGGACCGGATCGGTTCGCTGTTGCTGGGCCTCTACGACGACGCCGGCGGACTCGCCAATGTGGGCGTGGTGGGGGCCTTCCCCATGCAGCGCCGCAAGGAGCTCTTCGGGGAGCTCCAGCCGCTCGTGACCAGCGTCGAGGATCACCCCTGGGACTGGGCCCGGCAGGCGGAAGGGACCCGGACCCCGCGCAATGCCGAGGGCAGCCAATGGAGCGGAGGCAAGGACCTGTCCTTCACCCCGCTGCGGCCGGACCGCGTGGTGGAAGTGAAATACGACCACATGGAAGGGGCGCGGTTCCGCCACACGGCCCAGTTTGTCCGCTGGCGCCCGGACCGGGATCCGCGTTCCTGCAGCTACGAACAACTTGAGGAACCTGTCACGTACGATCTGGCCGCGGTGCTGGGGACCGGAAAAGCCTGACGCCAGGGCGGAGCAGGCCCCGGCCTGCGCTCTCCCTTCCGGGGCTGCGGCCCGAAGCAACCGGGCGGGAGCGCTGCGGCCGGTCCGGCCCGCGAGCCCCTGCGTTCGCTAGTAGAACAAGAGTGCAACATATGAACAATTGCGGTACTGTAATCCCCAACACCCGGCCTGCGGCCGGCGCCACGTGCGTCCCGCCCGCCGAGGGCCGTTGTCAAAGGAGCTATACGGATGAGCAATCGGGCAGAGTCCTTCCTTATGGGCCTGATAGGCGATGGCGTCGCGCCGTCCCTCACTCCCCCCGTGCACGAACGCGAAGGCGATGTGCAGGGCCTCCGGTACCTCCACCGGGCGAAGGGCAGTTCGAACTCGCCACATTCCTCGGCCCGCCGGAGCAAGACTGTGCAATTGTGGACTATGGGCCACGCCCGCGCGATCAGCAATGAGGAGTCTGCCGAGGACCCCCCGTCGGCCGGTGTGCCCGCAATTTCCGCCCTGGGCTTCGACGTCGGTTCCCCCATGATCGACCACGTCAACCAGGCGCAGCCCTCACCAGCTGAACCCCACGTCCTGACCGGCCAAAGCAAAGCCAAACACCAACACCCAACGAAAGGAGGCTGCTGTGCCTGAAGAAATGGACCTTGAGTTCTACAACGCGTATCCGCTCACCGAGGACGTGTCCGACGAAGTCACGGAGGCCGCACCGAAGACGTACGCGCCCCTGGACACTGCCGCGGAGTCTCAGGCGGACCTCAGCGCCGAGATGAAGGCGCTCGCCGATGCCTACGCCCTGGCGCGCAGGAACGGTGCCCCGGCGGAGATCCAGCCGCGGCTGGACTATGCCCCGTACCGCAGCAGCGTCCTGCGCCACCCCACCAAGGACCTGCACCACGCGGACCCGGAGACCATTGAGCTGTACTCACCGGCCTTCGGGCACATGGATGTCCACGCCCTCGAAGCGGACCTGACCATCCAGCACAACGGTGAACCGCTGGGCGAACGCATCATCGTCTCCGGCCGCGTGCTCGACGGCGACGGCCGTCCCGTCGCGGGCCAGCTGGTGGAGATCTGGCAGGCGAACTCCGCCGGCCGCTACATCCACAAACGGGACCAGCACCCGGCACCGCTGGACCCCAACTTCACCGGCGTCGGCCGCTGCATCACGGGCGCTGACGGCTCCTACAGCTTCACCACGATCAAGCCCGGCGCCTACCCGTGGAAAAACCACCTCAACGCCTGGCGCCCGGCGCACATCCACTTCTCCCTGTTCGGGCAGGAGTTCACGCAGCGGATCGTCACCCAGATGTACTTCCCGGGCGACCAACTCTTCCCCCTGGACCCGATCTACCAGTCGATTGTTGACCAGGACGCCCGGGACCGGCTCGTGGCCACCTACAACCACGAGCAGACCAAGCCCGAGTGGGCCCCGGCGTACAACTGGGACATCGTCCTGACCGGGTCAAAGCGGACCTGGACAGAGAACGAAGCCCTGGGAGCAGAAGGAGACGAGCATGAGTAAACTCACCCCGACACCAGGCCAGACCGTGGGCCCCTTTTACGGCTACGCGCTGCCCTACGCCAAGGACCGCGAGCTGCTGGCCCCCGGCTCCCCGGGCTCCATCCGGCTCCAGGGCACCGTCCTTGACGGCGTCGGACACCCGGTCCCGGACGCGATCCTGGAAATCTGGCAGGCCGATGCAGAGGGCAAGGTCCCGCACCACACGGGTTCGCTGGTGCGCGACGGCTACACCTTCACCGGCTTCGGCCGCAGCGCCGTGGGCAACACCGGCGTCTTCACCTTCACCACGGTCAATCCCGGACCCACCGGGGACGGCGCGGCGCCGTTCATCGCCGTCGCGGTCTTCGCCCGTGGCCTCATGAACCGGCTCTTCACCCGGATCTACCTGCCGGAAAATGAGGCGGCGCTGGCCGCGGATCCGCTGCTGTCCTCGCTGGATCCGGAACGCCGCAAGACGCTGATCGCACGCCGGGACCCCGACGGCGGCCTGAGCTGGGATATCCGGCTTCAGGGTGCGGGCGAGACGGTGTTCCTCGACTTCGAGGGCACCTCGAAGTGATCTCCCGTGACACCAGCGGAGCCACCGGGGGCGACGCCGGCCTGCAGGGCGATTTTGGCCTCCTGAGTCCCGTGTCGGCGGCGTCCCTGGTGGCGGCGCTGACCGGGGACCGGGCCGTGCTGGCCGCCATTCTCCGGGTCGAGGCCGCCTGGGCCACAGTCCTGGAAGGCACGTCCTTGGCGCCCGCCGGGTCCGCCGCGGTCGTCGCCGCGGCGGCCGAGGTGGGCCGTTATGACCTTCCGGGCCTTGCCGTGCGCGCCCAGGGCGGCGCCAATCCGGTAATCCCGCTGCTGGCGGATCTCCGCGCGCAGGTCAAGGCCCTTGATTCGGCAGGAATCGGTGCCGGGAAAGCCGTGCACACCTCGCTGACCAGCCAGGACGTCCTTGACAGTGCCCTCATGCTGCTGGCCCGTGACGCCGTCCGCGCATTGCTCGCCGAGCTCAAGGAGACGACGGCGGCACTGGCCGCCCTCGCCGCACAGCATACGGACACCCTGTGCGTGGGCCGTAGCCTCACCCAGCACTCGCTGCCGTTCAGCTTCGGACTCAAGGCGGCCCAATGGTTCCACGGACTCGCCGCGGCCGCACGCCGGCTGGAGGCCCTCGACTTCCCGGTGCAGACCGGGGGAGCAGCCGGAACCCTGGCCGCGGGCACCGTCCTGACTGCGGGATCGGGCCTCAGCCCCCTGGATCTCTCGGACCGGCTGGCCGCGGAACTCGGCCTCGCCGCTGTCCCTGCGCCCTGGCACACGAACCGGCTGGCCGTCACGTCCCTCGGCGACGCCCTGGCCTCGGTCACCGACGCTGCGGGCAAGATCGCCTCCGACGTGCTGTTCCTCAGCCGCCCGGAGGTCGCCGAACTCGCCGAGCCCCGTGCCGCCGGCCGGGGCGGGTCCTCGGCCATGCCGCAGAAACAGAACCCGGTGCTGTCCGTGCTGGTCCGCAGCGCAGCCCTGCAGGCGCCCGGCCAGGCCGCACAACTGCACCTGGCCGCCGCCAACTTCAACGATGAACGCCCCGACGGTGCCTGGCACAGCGAATGGCCGGCGCTCCGCCAGCTCCTCCGCCTCGCCCTCGGCGCCGCCGTGCAGCTCCGCGAACTCGCCGAGGGCCTGCAGGTCTTCCCCCGGGCCATGCGGCGGAACCTGGATCTTTCCGGCCCACTGCTGCTCAGCGAGGCCGTCACGGCCACCGTCGCACCGCTCCTGTCCGGCAGCGTCCCGGGCAAGAGCAGCGCGGACGGCAAGCAGCGGCTGCAGGCCGTGGTGGACCGGACACTCCAGGTCCCGGCCGCGGACCAGGCGTCCACCTACCGGCGGCTGCTCCGCGCGGCCGTCCCGCCGGAGCTGCTCTCCGACATCCGGCTGGCGGAGCTGCTCGATCCGGCCAACTACCTCGGCCAGGCCGCCGAAATCTCCCGGCGCATCCTCGCCGCCTACCCGGAGTACGGCGTCAGCGTCACCGACACGGTCGCCGGATCCCACCCCGCACCACCGACCCCCGAACTGAACGGAGCCTCCCGTGGCTAGGCCAACAGTCAAGGCAGTACTGCTCTCGCCCCAGCGCCCGCTGGGGGACAAGCCCCTCCTCGTGGTGGGCCCGTCCCTGGGCACGTCCACGTTGCTGTGGACCCAGGCCGGCGCCCTGCTCGGGGACGATGTCGACGTCGTCGCCTGGGACCTGCCGGGCCACGGCATCTCACCGGCCGCGAAGGAAACGTTCACCGTTGCCGAACTGGCCGACGCCGTCGTCGAGCTGGTGGATTCGATCGCCCCCGGAGCCCGATTCCACTACGCCGGCGTGTCGCTGGGCGGCGCCGCCGGCCTGCAGCTGGGCATCAAACACGGCGAACGGCTTAAGAGCCTGTCCGTGCAGTGCACCGGAGCGAAGCTTGGCACGCCCGAGGGCTGGCTGGAACGCGCGGAAACTGTCCGCACCCAGGGCACACCCGTGATGATCCAGGGCTCGGCGCAGCGCTGGTTCGGCCCCGGTTTCATGGAACGCCAGCCGGAACTCAGCGGCCGGCTGCTGCACAGCCTGCGCGACGCCGACCGGTTCAGCTACGCCTTCTGCTGCGAGGCCCTCGCCGGTTTCGACGTCCGGGACGAACTCGCCAGCATCAGCGTCCCCACCCAGGCCGTCGCAGGAGCCCAGGACAGCGTGGCCCCGCCGTCCTTCGCCGAGGCGATCGCCGAGGGGATCACCGCCGGCGGCGGCACCGCCAGCGCCGTCACCCTTGAAGGGGTGGCACACCTGGCCCCGTTTGAGGCGCCCGGCCACGTCGCCGAGCTGCTGCGGAGCCTCATCACGTGGACCGAATCCAACGGAGCAGCCAAGTGACCGGCCCCGGGCTCGCCGGCGCAGATCCCGGCGGAGCAGCGCGCAACGGCGTCGTCCAGCCGGAGGCCACCAGCCAGGAAATCTACGACGGCGGGATGGAGGTCCGGCGCGAGGTGCTCGGTGCCGCGCATGTCGACCGCGCCAACGCCACCAAGGATTCCTTCACCGAGGACTTCCAGGACATGATCACCCGGATCGCCTGGGGCGGCATCTGGACCCGGCCGGGCCTGACCCGGCAGATGCGCTCCGCGGTCACCATCACCGCGATGGTGGCCCACGGCCACTGGGAAGAACTGGCCATGCACCTCCGCGCCGCGGTCACCAACGGCCTGAGCCGGGACGAGATCAAGGAAATCCTGCTGCAGACCGCCATCTACTGCGGGGTTCCCGCCGCCAACACCGCCTTCAAGACAGCGCAGCAAGTCTTCCATTCCATGGACAACACCGGGATGGACAACACCGGGATGGACAACACTGAAACGGACAAGAGCCCATGAACCAGGCCTACCTCTACGACGCCGTGCGCACCCCGTTCGGCAGGTTCGGCGGCGGGCTCGCCGGTGTCCGCCCGGACGATCTCGCGGCCCACGTGATCGGCGAGGCCGTGAAGCGCGCGCCGACGCTCGACGTCGAGCGCATCGATGAGGTCATCTTCGGCAACGCCAACGGCGCAGGCGAGGAAAACCGCAACATCGCCCGGATGGGCACCCTGCTGGCGGGCCTGCCGGTCTCGATCCCCGGCACCACCGTCAACCGGCTCTGCGGCTCCTCCCTGGACGCGGCGATCATCGCTTCCCGCCAGATCAACACCGGCGACGCGGAGCTCATGCTGGTCGGCGGCGCCGAATCGATGTCCCGCGCCCCCTGGGTGCTGCCCAAAACGGAGAAGCCCTACCCGGCCGGGGACATGACCCTGGTCTCCACCACCCTGGGCTGGCGGCTGGTGAACCAGGCCATGCGCCCGGACTGGACCGTGTCCCTGGGCGAGGCCACCGAACGGCTGGCCGGGAAGTACGGGATCACCCGTCAGGCGCAGGACGAATTCTCCGCCAATTCCCACAATCTCGCCGCCGCGGCCTGGGACGGGGGCTTCTACGACCGGCTCGTCACCGTGGTCCCGGGCACCGAGCTCACCCGGGACGAAAGCATCCGTCCCGGGTCCTCGGCGGAGAAACTCGCCGGGCTCAAAACCGTGTTCCGGACCGGAAACGGCACCGTCACCGCCGGGAACGCCTCACCGCTCTCCGACGGCGCGTCCGCGGCCTGGCTCGGATCCGAGGACGCCGCCGGCCTGCTCGGCCTGGATCCGCTGGCCCGGATCGCCGGCCGCGGCGCGCACGCCAACGACCCCCAGTACTTTGGCTACGCCCCCGTGGAGGCCGCGAACAAGGCCCTCGCCAAGGCCGGCATCGGCTGGGACCAGGTCGGCGCCGTCGAACTCAACGAGGCCTTCGCCGCGCAGTCCCTGGCCTGCATCAACGCCTGGGGCATCGATGCCTCGATCGTGAACAGGCACGGCGGCGCGATCGCCATGGGCCACCCGCTGGGCGCCTCCGGCGGCCGCATCCTCGGCACCCTGGCCCGGTCCCTGCAGGCCTCCGGCGAACGCTGGGGCGTCGCCGCGATCTGCATCGGCGTCGGCCAGGGCCTCGCCGTCGTGCTCGAAAACGTCACCGCATCCGGCGCGCCCCCGGCAACAGCACTGCCGGCAAAAACAGTCACAGGAAAGGGCTAGGACATGCTGAACTTTGTAGACAGCGTCGGAGAGGCTGTCGCTGGCATCAAGGACGGCTCCACCGTCATGATCGGCGGCTTCGGCAACGCCGGCCAGCCCTTCGAACTCATCGACGCGCTGATGGACTGCGGCGCCACCGGCCTCACCGTGGTCAACAACAACGCCGGCCAGGGCGACCAGGGCCTCGCACTGCTGATCAAGGAAGGGCGGGTGAAGAAGATGATCTGCTCCTTCCCGAGGCAGTCCGACTCCTGGCACTTCGACGCGAAGTTCCGCGCCGGCGAGATCGAGCTCGAACTCGTCCCGCAGGGCAACCTCGCCGAACGGATCCGTGCCGCCGGCGCCGGAATCGGCGGATTCTTCACCCCCACTGGCTACGGCACCATGCTGGCCGAAGGCAAGGAAACCCGCATCCTCGACGGCCGCGGGCAGGTCTTCGAGACCCCCATCCACGCCGACGTCGCCCTCATCAAGGCGCTCACGGCCGACGGCAAGGGCAACCTCGTCTACCGCAAGACGGCCCGGAACTTCGGCCCGATTATGGCCGCCGCGGCCAAACACACCGTGGTCCAGGTCTCCGGGATCGTCCCCGCGGGCGGCCTCGACCCGGAGATCATCGTGACCCCCGGAATCTACGTCAACAGCATTGTGAAGGTGGCCTGAGATGAGCATCCAGTCCAACAGCCAGGCCGGAATCCAGACCTCCGACAAGCCGCTGGGCCGCGACGATCTGGCCCGCCTGGTGGCCCGGGACATCAAGCCCGGCTCTTTCGTGAACCTGGGCATCGGCCAGCCCACCCTGGTCTCCAACTACCTCGAGCCGGAGCAGAACATCACGCTCCACACGGAGAACGGCATGCTGGGCATGGGCCCTGAAGCCACCGGGGACCAGATCGACGGCGACCTCATCAACGCCGGCAAAATCCCGGTGACCGAACTTCCCGGAGCGTCCTACTTCCACCACGCTGACTCCTTCGCGATCATGCGCGGCGGGCACCTCGACATCTGCGTGCTTGGGGCCTTCCAGGTTTCCGCGACCGGCGATCTCGCCAACTGGCACACCGGAGCGCCGGACGCAATTCCGGCCGTCGGCGGGGCGATGGACCTCGCCACCGGCGCCAAGGATGTCTTCGTCATGATGACCCTCCTGACCCGCGAAGGGATCTCCAAACTTGTCGGGACCTGCAGCTACCCGCTCACCGGCATCAATTGTGTGACCCGCGTGTACACGGACAAGGCTGTCTTCCTGACCGGACCCGGCGGGGTCGAGGTCCGGGAAACCTTCGGCTGCACCCTCGGGGAGCTGCAGGACATGGTTCCGGTCCCGCTCAGGGCCGCGACCGCCGTCGGAGGCTGAGCATCCGCTCGCACGGATAAAGTGGTGCGGGACCGAGAGGCATGGAAATGATTGACGCAGCAAAGGCCGCCGGGGCCGGTGGCGCGCCGGCGGCCAGTGACCAGTACGTGCAGTCGCTGGCGCGCGGGCTGGCGGTGATCCGCGCCTTCGACACGGACCACCCGAAGATGACGCTGACTGAGGTGGCGGCCCGGACGGACCTGACCCGGGCCACGGCGCGGCGGTTCCTGCACACGCTCGTGGAGTTGGGTTACGTCCGCACCGACGGCAAGATTTTTGCCCTGACCGCCAAGGTGCTGCAGCTCGGCTACGCCTATCTGTCCGGGCTGTCGCTGCCGCAGCTCGCCCAGCCCCACCTCGAGGAGCTCTCGCTCCAACTCGGGGAGTCGACGTCGGCCGCCGTGCTGGACGGCACGGACATCGCCTACATCGCCCGGGTGGCGACGCGCCGGATCATGGCCGTCGGCATCACCGTCGGCACCCGGTTTCCGGCGTACGCCACCTCGATGGGCCGGGTGTTGCTTGCGGCACTGCCGCCCGCCCAGCTGCAGGAATGCCTCGCCGGCACAGAAATCCGGCCCCTGACCCCGCTGTCCATCGGGACGCGCGAAGGGCTGCTGGCCGAACTGGCCACCGTCAGGGAGCAGGGCTGGTGCCTGCTGAACCAGGAACTTGAGCTAGGGCTGATGTCCATCGCCGCACCGGTCCACGACGGTCCCAAGGTGGTCGCCGCGATCAACGTCTCATTGCAGGCCCAGGCGGTCGCGAGCCGGCCGGACCCGGCGGCCTTCCTGGACTCCGTGCGGGTGGCAACGGTGGCCACCGCCGAAGTCATCTCCGCGGACCTGTCCTCCGGGCGTTAGGGTGCTCAGCTGGAAGGATCCGCCGACGGTGCGGTGGAGACCGTGATGGTGACCCCTTCGGCGTCGTCACGGATCAACAGACGCAGGTCCTTGCCCACAAGTGAGGCATGGATGTCCTCGCTGTCCGCTGGGGCGAGCTGCTCCGCCAGCCGTGTGACCGCCCGCGACATGGCGCGGCCCCAGTCGTGGGGGTCGGTGCTGGACGCTTCGGCCTCGGCCGAGTAGTTCTCCTGTGGTTCGGACATGTACTCCTGCTTCCCGCCCCTGGAGTGCTGCCTGTCAGGCTGATCCGGACAGGCGCCGGCCCGAAAATGACTTGGGACGGCTGGCTCCAGTACTTGAGCATGGCCAGTCTAGTGACTCCGGAGCGCGGACGTCCACGGTTCGGGCCCGGGCTGCGGAAGTTACGGGCGGAATCCCGCTAGGCTTTCACTCCGGGACACCCCACGCCCACGGACCTCCGAAGGACGCCATGCCAGAGAACAAATCCGCGCCTGACAGCACCCCACAGGTTAGGCGCGCCGCCGTCGTCATCAACCCTGCCAAATCAGGGGGTCCTGCGCTCCGGGGCGCAATCCTCCGGCTGTGCGAAACGCAGGGCTGGGCCGAGCCGCTCTGGCTCGAAACCACGGTCGAAGACCCGGGCACCGGCCAGGCGCGCCAGGCCCTGGAGGCCGGGGTCGACGTCGTCATTGCCGCCGGCGGCGACGGCACCGTTCGTTGCGTGGCCGAGGTGGTTGCCGGCACCGGAACAGCCCTGGGGCTGGTGCCGCTGGGAACCGGAAACCTCCTGGCCCGCAACCTCGGCGTGAATATCACCGACCCGGTCGCGGCCTGCTACGACGTGCTCAACGGCAGCGAAAAAGCCATCGATGTCGTCAAGGCCAGGCTGAACCACGCGGGCGAGGAACAGGTGTTCCTGGTGATGGCCGGGCTGGGCTACGACGCCGCCATCATGGCCGACACCGTCGATGTGCTGAAGGACCGCATGGGCTGGCTCGCGTACGTGGAGGCGGGCATCCGCAAACTCCCCGGCAAACCGGTCAGGGCGAGGATCAGCGTCGATGGCGGGGAACCCGTCCGCCGCAGGATCCGCAGCGTCATGATCGGCAATTGCGGCCGGATCATGGGCGGAGTCGAGATCTTCCCGGACGCCAAGCTCAACGACGGCCTGCTGGACCTGCTGGTCCTGGCCCCGCGCGGCCGGCTCGGCTGGCTGGGCGTTGTTGCCGGGATCTTCGGCCGGAACAAGCGCGAGACCGAATCAGTGGAGTACTTCCAGGGCAAATCCGCCGAGATCACCCTGGAGCAGGAACAGGAATTCCAGCTGGACGGTGACCACCTCGGCACCGGAATGCATCTCGCCGTGGCTGTAGAACGCGACGCCCTGAAGATCCTGATGACCGCCTAAAATAGCTTCCTCCGGCGTTTGGCGCTACCTGCCTGCCAATATTCCGGTACCAGCGCAGGGGGCCATGCCCGGGTAGTGAGTACTACCCGGGCATGGCCCCAAGAGCATGGTTCGCAAAGGCAGGTATCAACCACTCGTGACCTAGGTATTCCTACCAACTTTGATTGGCTCAGGCATTAAACGATGCAGCCAATTGCCTTTGGAGGGAGCCGCAATGGCACGCCGGTTCGTGGTCGCCCTGGGTGTTTGGCCTAATGACCGGACATCTTTGATTTGTGCGGATGACGCGTCCGACGGCCCGCGGCCCACTGACCCTGGCAGGTGCCTGTGACACCGCGGTCCGAGGGCCTGCCGCACGGCTTGGCCCTCCACCTTCCCGGATACACCGCTGACCGCCCCGGGGGGACGGTGGCCGACCTCGCGTATGCGCCCCACGCCCTTCACGCGTCCCAGGGCAGCCACGGAGCGCCCGCAACCTTCGTGCCACCCCGGCCGCCCGTTCCCCCCGCCGTGGACGCGGCGGTGCGTCCAACCGCGCCGATCGCCCCCATCTCCACCCCCACTTCGGCCCCGGCCCCGCTCTCCGGCCGGGAATGGGCGCGGTTCTTGCGCCGCGTGCTGAGTGGCACAGATGCCGTGCTGGTCCTGGTATGCCTCGTCGCTGGATTCCTCGTCCCCTTCGCGGGCACCCAGCCGTTCACGGGAAGTCTCGCTGACCTCAAAGAGGCCTTCCTCGGCGTGGTCCTCGGCGTGATGTGGGTCGCGGCCCTGGGCCTCTACCGAACCAGGGACACGAAGATCCTGGGGGCCGGGACCAGTGAATACAAGCGTGTCGCTGCCGCCAGCGGCGCGGTCTTTGGGCTGCTCGCCGTCGCCCTGGTGGCGTTCCGCGTCCAGTCGGCGTCGGCGTTCTACCTGGTCTCCCTCCCGCTGGGTCTCATCCTGCTGCCGGGCAGCCGCTGGGTTGCCCGGCGCTTGTACAACGCGCGGCAGTCCCAGGGACAATACCTCGTCAAGGCGATTGTCATCGGCCAGGCCGAGGATGTCCGCTATGTGCTCAAGCGGATCGCCCGGAAGTCCGGCGCCGTCTACGAGATCCTCGGCGTGTCGTTGCCCGGCGGGCGGCGGGGGACATCGTTCGACGTCGACGGCCAACGGGTGCCGGTCCTTTCCTCCACGGATGACGTGGTCCGGACGGTTGGCCTCTGCGGGGCAGAAGCGGTCATCGTGGCCGGCCCGGTTCCCGGCGGCAACCAGTTCATCCGCGAACTGGGCTGGGGGTTGGAAGAGCACCAGGCGGAACTGGTGCTGGCCTCGTCCCTGACCAACGTTGCCGGTCCCCGGATCCACTGGCGTCCGGTGGAAGGGCTGCCGTTGATGCACGTGGATGTGCCCAGGTACAGCGGCGCCAAGCACGCGTTCAAGCGGCTGCTGGACATTGCGGTGGCCGCGCCTGCCCTGGTCCTGCTGTCACCTCTCTTCCTCGTTTTGGCGGTCATCATCAAGCGCGACAGCCCGGGACCTGTCCTGTTCCGGCAAGAGCGGGTAGGCAAATCCGGGCAGCCATTCCGGATGCTCAAGTTCCGGTCCATGGTCACAGACGCCGAAGCCGCGCTGGCTGGTCTCGGGGCGCAGAACGAAGGAGCCGGCGTTCTCTTCAAAATGCACAATGATCCCCGGGTGACCCGCTGCGGACGCTGGATGCGCCGTTACTCGCTGGACGAACTGCCGCAGTTGTGGAACGTCCTGCGCGGCGAGATGAGCCTGGTTGGGCCCCGCCCTCCGTTGCAGCGTGAGGTGGGCGGCTACGAGCGGCACACGCGCCGGCGGCTGCTGATCAAACCGGGGATTACCGGGCTGTGGCAGGTCAATGGCCGTTCGGATCTGCCGTGGGATGAGGCGGTGCGGCTGGATCTCTACTACGTCGAAAACTGGTCGATCATGGGCGACGTCATCATCATATGGCGCACCTTCAGGGCTATGTGCGCCCCTGCCGGCGCGTACTGACTGAATGAGGAAACACAATGGATGAAACACGTTCGGGGTACTCCCGCGGCCTGATGCGGGCAGCGGTCATCGGTGCAGGCTACTGGGGGCCCAACCTGGCGCGGAACTTCACCGCCAGTCCCGACTGGGAGCTGGCCGGTATCGTCGACCTGGACCAGCCACGGGCCGCCAAACTCGCCGCGGCCCAGGGCGGGGTTCCCGTCTTCCGGTCCATTGACGAGTTGCTGGATACGGCCGACGTTGACGCCGTTGCGATTGCCACGCCGGCCCACACCCACCACGGCATTGCCCTGACGGCGCTGAAGGCGGGGAAACATGTCCTGGTCGAGAAACCCCTCGCCGACAGCCGGATCAAGGGGCTGGAGATGGTCGAGGAAGCGGAGGCCAAGGGGCTGGTCCTGATGGCGGACCACACGTACTGCTACACCCCGGCCGTCTTGAAGATCCGGGAACTCATCGCCGACGGGTCGCTCGGCGACATCCTGTTCATCGATTCGGTCCGGATCAACCTGGGGCTGGTCCAACCGGATGTCGATGTTTTCTGGGACCTGGCCCCGCACGACCTGTCCATCCTCGACTTCATCCTGCCCGAGGGGCTGCGGCCGATGGAGGTATCGGCGCACGGCGCGGATCCCTTGGGTACAGGCCATGCCTGCATCGGGCACCTGACGTTCGCGTTGCCCAACGACGCCATGGCCCACGTCCACGTCAACTGGTTGAGCCCGACCAAGATCCGCCAGGTGGTGATCGGCGGCTCCCGGCGCACCCTGGTCTGGGATGATTTGAATCCCCAACAGCGGCTCAGCGTCTACGACCGCGGAGTCAGCCTGGACCGCCAGACACGGTCCGCGGCCGACCGGACGGCCTCGGCAATTTCCTACCGGCTGGGTGACACCTGGTCCCCGGCACTGCCTGAACACGAGGCGCTGGGCCAGATGGTGGCCGAATTCGCCAACAGCATCCGGCAGCAGCGGCCTTCCCGGACTAGCGGCGCCTCCGGACTGCGGGTTCTGTCCGTGCTGGAGGCTGTCAGCGACAGCCTCCGCGCAGACGGGAAGGCCAGCATCGTCGTCGGTAACGAAACGAAGCTGGAGGCCAGCCGATGAGCACGCTGCAGGGCGCGCAGGTCCTGGTCACCGGCGGAGCGGGGACCATCGGTTCAACCGTCGTGGACCACTTGCTCGACGCCGGCGCCGGCAGGATTGATGTGCTGGACAACCTGGTCCGCGGCCGGCGGGCCAACCTCGATCCGGCGATCGCCAGCGGCCGGGTCCGCCTCATCGAAGGGGACATTCGCGACCGGGACCTCGTCCACGACCTGAGCCGGGGTAAGGACATCGTCTTCCACCAGGCGGCAATCCGGATCACCCAGTGCGCCGAGGAGCCCCGGCTGGCCCTGGAGGTGCTGGTCGACGGGACCTTCAACGTGCTCGAAGCCGCGTCCGACCAGCGGATCGGCAAGCTCGTGGCGGCCTCCAGTGCCTCGGTCTACGGCATGGCGGAGACCTTTCCGACGTCGGAACGCCATCACCACCACAACAACGACACGTTCTACGGCGCCGCCAAGTCCTTCAACGAGGCCATGGCCCGCAGCTTCCGTGCGATGTCCGGCCTGGACTACGTGCTGTTGCGCTATTTCAACGTTTACGGGCCCCGGATGGACGTCCATGGCCTCTACACCGAGGTGTTGGTCCGCTGGATGGAGCGCATCGAGGACGGGCTGCCGCCGCTGATCTTCGGCGACGGACAGCAGACCATGGATTTCGTCCACACCCGGGACGTGGCCCGGGCCAACATCATGGCCGCGGGCAGCGGGGTGGACGAGGGTGTGTACAACGTCGCCAGCGGTGCCGAAACCAGCCTGCTGGAACTGGCCCAGGCGCTGTTGCGGGCCATGGATTCGGAGCTGCACGTGGAGCACGGCCCCGAGCGGGCCGTCAACGGCGTCGTCCGGCGCCAGGCGGACACCGCCGCGGCCCGGCGCGACCTTGGTTTCAGTGCCGACACCGGGCTCGAAGACGGGCTGCGGGAACTGGTGGACTGGTGGCGGCCGCTGCGCGTTGAGATTGCGGATGCCAGGATCGGAGGTGTCCGGTGACGGTTAGCCAGGACCGGGCCCTGAGCCGGATCAACGTCATGAAGCCGTGGCTGGGGACCGAGGAAGCCGAGGCCGTGGCCGAGGTGATCGCCTCCGGCTGGGTGGCGCAGGGGCCCCGCGTGGCGCGTTTCGAGGAAGCGTTCGCCGGCACGCAGCGGGCCAGCTACGCCGTCGCCGTCTCCAACTGCACCACAGCCCTGCATCTGGCGCTGAAAGTGGCCGGCATCGGGCCGCGCGACGACGTCGTGGTCCCTTCCCTGTCCTTCATCGCCACCGCCAACGCGGTCACCTATGTGGGCGCCCGGCCGGTCTTTGCCGACGTCGAGCCGGACACCGGGAACGTGTCCGTGCGGACACTGGCCGCGGCCCTGACCCCGGCCACCCGCGCGGTGATCGTGGTCGACCAGGGCGGCATGCCGGTCGACCTGGTTCCGATCCGGGCCCTCTGCGACGGCCTGGGCATCACCGTCGTCGAGGACGCGGCCTGCGCAGCGGGCTCCACCTACCACGGCCGGCCGGTCGGAGCCGGCGCCGAGCTCTCCGCCTGGTCATTCCACCCCCGCAAAATTCTCACCACCGGGGAAGGCGGGATGCTGACCACCCACAACAAGGCCTGGGCGGACCGCGCCCGGAAGCTCCGCGAACACGCCATGAGCGTATCCGCGAACGACCGGCACTCCACAGTCCTGGCGCCGCCGGAGGAGTACGGGGAAATCGGGTTCAACTACCGTATGACGGACATTCAGGCCGCTGTCGGGCTCGTGCAATTGGGCCGGCTGGATGAGGCAGTGAACCGGCGCCGGGCCATCGTCGCTGCCTACCGGGAGGCGCTCTCCGGGGTAGCGGGGCTGCGCTTCAGCCAGGACCCCCCGTACGGCACCAGCAATTTCCAGTCTTTCTGGTGCGAAGTACTTCCGGATTTCGGCCTAGGGCGTGAGGAACTCCTCGAGCGGCTGGCCAACGACGGGATATCCGCCCGGCGGGGCATCATGGCCGCACACCGTCAGCCCGCCTACGCCGGCCTGGACACCGGCACGGCGGACCTGTCCGTGACGGAACGGCTCACGGACCACACCGTGATTCTGCCGGTCTACCACCAGCTGACCCCGGACGAGCAGTCCCGGGTCATCGATTCGATCCTGAAGGCTGCGGGGAATTCTTATGACTGAGCTGCTGCTGATTGGCGCCAGCGGCCTTGCCCGCGAGGTACTGGCCTGCGTCCGCGAGAACGGCCAGTTCGACGTCGTCGGAATCCTCGACGATGACGAATTCAGGGTCGGATCAGCCCTGGACGGCGCACCTGTCATGGGTCCCGCCAGCCACGCCCTCCGCTACCCGGAGGCACGTGTGGTCGTCTGCATCGGTGCAGGCAAGGGTAGGGAGCGGATTGTCGCCAGACTCGCCGGGCTGGGCTTCCCAAGCCACCGCTTCGCGACGGTGATCGACCCTTCCGTGCGGGTTCCATGCTGCTGCGACATCGGTCCCGGGAGCATCCTGATGGGCAATGTCACCCTGACCGCCGGCATCACGGTCGGGAGCCATGTCGTGATGATGCCCGGAGTGACGCTGACCCACGACGACGTTGTGGAGGACTTCGCCACCCTGGCTGCCGGAGTGTCGCTGGGCGGCGGAGTCCGGATTGGGCGCGCGGCCTACCTGGGCATGAACTCCTGTGTGCGGGAACGCACCAGGGTGGGGGCCGGTGCGGTGATCGGCATGGGAGCCGCCGTGTTGGGCGACGTTCCGGACGGAGAAACCTGGGCCGGGGTCCCGGCACGGGTGCTTGAACCCTCAGCGGCGGCCGCGGGTGGTGCGCGATGAGATGGCCCAGGACCGTAAGCATGTCCGTTCCCTTCGTCGATTTGGGCGCCCAGCAGGAGGAGATAGCCGCTGAAGTCGAGCTCGGGCTGAAGGACGTCTTCGCACGGACCTCCTTCATCGGAGGCCCGGCCGTGGCCGAATTTGAGCAGGCCTACGCCCGGTTCCTCGGTACCCGGAATTGCGTCGGGGTGGCCAACGGCACGGACGCCCTCGAACTGGCACTCCGTGCTTCCGGGGTCACGGCCGGAGCGGAAGTCATCCTCCCCGCTAACACCTTCATCGCGACCGCCGAAGCGGTAAGCCGGATCGGTGCCGTGCCGGTGCTCGTCGACGTCGACCCCGAGTACCTGCTGATCGATCCGGATCGGGTTGCGGAAGCGGTGACACCCCGGACCCGGGCCATTATGCCCGTCCACTTGTTCGGGCAAACGGCCTTCGTGGAGCGCCTGGCCCCGGTTGCGGCAGCCTGCGGCGCGGTGATTGTCGAAGACGCCGCCCAATCCCAGGGCGCTTCCCGCTATGGCCGCTTCGCGGGCACGCTGGGACTGGCCGCGGGCACGAGCTTCTACCCCGGCAAGAACCTCGGTGCCGCCGGGGATGCCGGGGCTGTGGTGACGGATGACGACGACGTCGCAGCCCGGGTCCGCATGCTTGGCGCCCATGGCAGCGAACGGAAGTACCATCACGACGCGGTCGGCATGAACTCGCGCCTCGACACCATCCAGGCGGTGGTGCTCAACGCCAAACTGCGCAGGCTTGCCCTGTGGAACGAACAACGGCGGCAGGCCGCGGCACGCTACCAGGAACTGCTGGCGGACCTGCCCGGCGTCGAGGTTCCCCGCACGGCCCCGGGCAACCTCGATGTCTGGCATCTGTACGTCATCCGAGTGCCAGAACGGGACCGCGTGCTGGCGGCCTTGACCGAAGCGGGTATCGACGCCGGCATCCACTACCCGGTTCCGGTGCACCTCAGCCGCGCCTACGGGGGCCTGGGCCTCGGTCCCGGATCCTTCCCGGTTACGGAGCGGGCCGCCCGCGGGATGCTGTCGCTGCCGCTCTTCCCGCACGTCAGCGAGGCGCAACAGCAGTATGTGGCGGACCAGTTGCAGGCAGCCCTGGGCCGCTCATGACGACAGAACCGATACCAGGAGGAGCGCCATGACATCCATCGCCGAAACGGCGGACGTTGCAGTCACCGCCGCCATTGGAGACGGAACGAGGATATGGCACCTCGCACAGGTTCGTGAGGACGCCACCGTGGGCAGCAACTGCACTATTGGCCGCGGCGCGTATGTCGGCCCCGGCGTCGTTCTGGGCAACAACTGCAAACTGCAGAACTACGCCCTCGTCTATGAGCCGGCATGCCTGGCTGACGGCGTCTTCGTCGGCCCCGCGGCAGTGCTCACCAACGACCTGCACCCCCGGGCGATCACCCCGGACGGCACGCTCAAGGATTCGGATGATTGGGTCGCTGTCGGCGTCACGGTCGGCAGGGGGGCGTCCATCGGGGCGGCCGCCGTTTGTATCGCCCCGGCGTCCATTGGCGAGTGGGCAACGGTGGCTGCCGGAGCGGTGGTCACACGGGACGTGGCGGCCTACGCCATTGTGGCCGGAGTCCCGGCCAGGCAGACGGGCTGGGTGGGTGAGGCCGGACACCCGCTCAAGCAGGACAGCGGCAGCTGGCTCTGCCCGGCCACCGGCCGGAGGTATGTCGAAACCAGCGGGCAACTAGCGCCAATGGTTGTGGACTGAGGAGGCGACGTGGAAAAGCTGGATAGAAGCAAGGTAATTCTTGGCGGCACACCCGTAGATCTGATGGAACCCGAACCGGCGCTGAAGAGGATACTCGCCCGGGTGACCGACGGCGCCGGCCTCCCGCCGCTCGGGGTTGCTTCGGTCAACCTGGATCATTTGCACCATTTCGGAACCGGCGGCCGCTGGGCGGGCACACTGCATGCGGATCCCGGGAGTGGCGTGGATTGGCTGTACCTTCTTGACGGGGCGCCACTGGTTTCCCAGTCCCAGCGAATCACCGGGCACCGGTGGCCCCGGCTGGCCGGCAGCGACCTGGCCTCTCCCCTGCTGGCGCGGGCAGAACAACTCGGGCTCAGGGTGGGATTCCTCGGCGGGTCCGAGGCAAACCAGCGGCTGCTGGCGCAGAAGATCGCAAATGAGCACCCTGAACTGCAACTCTCCGGCATGTGGTCCCCGAGCCGGGAGGAACTGGCCTCGGTCCCTGACTCCGAGCGGATCGCCCGCGAGATTGCCGCGTCCGGCACGCAGATCCTCTATGTGGGACTCGGCAAGCCCCGCCAGGAACTCTGGATTGACCGGTACGCGGAGGCCACGGGGGCGGCTGTCCTGCTGGCCTTCGGTGCGGCGGTGGACTTCCTGGCCGGCAGGGTCCAGCGGGCACCCGAATGGTTTTGTGCGCACGGTCTGGAATGGGGTTACCGGCTGGCACTGGAGCCCCGGCGGCTGGCCAGCCGCTATCTCGTTGACGGACCACCGGCCTACCTGAAACTGCGGACCGCCTCCTGCGCCGTCCCGCCCGCCCGCGCGGAACCCCTACCCCAGGCCGCCCCTGCCCCGCGGACACCTGGCCGCTTCACCGGGCCGGAGGGTTCGGCGGATGCCGCCGTCGTCATTGTGACCTATAACAGCTCGGGTTGCGTGGAGAAGTTGCTGGAGAGCCTGCGGGTGGAAACAGCCGACCTGACCCTGCGAGTTCTCGTCGCAGACAACTCCTCCAGCGACGGCACCCTGGACCTGGTGCGCCGCCGCCACCCCGACGTCCAGGCCTTCAGTACGGGCGGCAATCTGGGCTATTCCGGCGGGATCAACGCCGCCATGTGCCGCGCGGGCGATGCGGCCACCGTGGTGGTGCTCAACCCCGACCTCACGGTGGATCCGGGCAGCTTCAAAACGATGATGCATCGGCTGCTTGCCTCGCAGGCCGGGGCCGTGGTTCCCCGACTTGTGAACGAGGGGGGCATCACCAGCCGCTCGCTATACCGGGAGCCCACCATTTCCACGGCTGTGGGCGATGCGCTGCTGGGCCGCCGGGCGCCCAACCGGCCGAGCTGGCTGGCCGGCACGGATTTCTCCCCGGAAAGCTATGCCCACCCCCACCGAGTGGACTGGGCTACCGGTGCTGCGCTGATGGTTCGGCGTCCGCTGGCGGACGCCCTGGCGTGGGACGAGTCCTACTTCCTCTACAGCGAGGAGACGGATTTCTTCCGGGGCCTGCGGACTATGGGGGAATCCGTCTGGTACGAGCCTGAGGCCGTCATGAGCCACGCCGGCGGGGCTTCCGGCAACTCGCCGGAATTGAATGCGCTCCTGGCCGTCAACCGTGTTCGATACATCCGTAAGTACCATTCCGCCGCGTACTCCGCGGTGTTTCACGGGGCCGTCGCGCTTTCTGAACTCTTGCGGTGCTGGAAGCCGGAAAACCGGGGTGTACTGCGGACGGTGCTTGACCCGGGCAGCTGGGCTGCGCTGCCCGGACCGGACACAGACCCCGAGAAGAACGCGGACGCCGGAAGTTTCCCGCACGGCTCGGTGATTATTCCCGCGCATAACGAGGCCGCCGTGATCGCGCGGACCTTGGCGCCGCTGGCCCCGCTGGCTGCGACCGGACAACTCGAGGTGATCGTGGCCTGCAATGGTTGCAGCGATGACACTGCCACAATTGCGGGCCGATTCGAGGGCGTGACGGTGCTGGAGCTGGAGCAGCCGTCCAAGACCGCCGCGCTCAACGCCGGTGACGCCGTCGCCTCACACTGGCCGCGGCTGTATCTCGACGCGGACGTGCAGATCAGTCCGGGCACGCTGCGCGACGTTTTCAACGCGCTGCTCTCCGGCCAGATACTCGCCGCCCGTCCGGCCGCGCGATTCGACCTTCACGACGCGCACCCGCTGATCCACTCGTATTACCGCACGCGGCAGCATTTGCAGGTGCTCCGCAGCGGACTATGGGGAGGCGGTGCGTACGGCCTGTCCCAGGAGGGGCGCCAGCGTTTCCAGCAGTTCCCCGACCTGACCGCGGATGATCTGTTCGTGGATCGTCTCTTTGAACCCTCGGAAAAAGCCGTCCTGGACGTGGAGCCGGTGGTGATCTGGCCGCCGAGGACGCCCAAGGACCAATTGGCCGTGCTGCACCGCGTCTACCGCGGCAACGCCGAGCAGAACGCCCGGCACAGCACGGCCAGGCAGACGCTGTCGGAAGTCGTTCGCTCGGTTCGCGGTCCGCTCTCCGCCGTCCACGCCTCGGTTTACATGGGCTTTGCCCTGGCCGGCCGCCGGGGGGCCGCACATCCGGCGGGGTGGGAACGCGATGCCAGCACCCGACAACCGGGTGCCGGCGGCCACGTCCACTGAGGGAACACTGACCCCACGCCTGCGCAAAGCCGGGGAAGCCGCGCTGTCAACGGCCGGTAGCCGGGCTGTGAGCGATGATTTCGGCGAGCTCGGCCAGCCGGTGCGCCCGGGCGGATTCTGCCGGGGTGAACGGCTCGCCGGGGCGGACAAAGGTGATGGGGCCGTGCCAGGCGGTCGGGATCCTCAGCACGGTTCCGTCCGCGGCCGGTACCGTGCCCGCTCTGGCAGCCGGAGTGCCGGTGCCCGTGTCCGGCCTGGCGTCGATCCGTGCGTGCAGCAGTTCAGCCACCGCCAGCGGCAGCTCCTCCGGGTTGGCCGCGATCCTGGCCGCGAGGCTCAGCGCCCCGGTCTGGCCGTCAGCCATGGCCAGCGCCGTGGTGGGCCAGACCTGAGGATCGTTGCCGCCGCCCTCGCGCAGGGCCTTCAGCAGCTCCGCTTCGCCCATTTCACCGGGCGCGGACAGCACAAACTCATCCAGCACGCCGCCGTCGACCGGGTGGACATGGATGCTCAGGATGTTGGTGTCCAGCCTGGCCAGCGACTGTGTGAGTTTCTGCAATGAACCGGGCCGGTCCTTCACGACCGTGCGGGCCCGCCACAGGGCCGGTGCCGCACCGAGCCGGCGGCGGTGCCGCAGGGCGGGGGCATGCAGCCAGCGCCGCAGCATCCGCGTCGCGGACGGTTCCGCCACCCAGATGACCAAAATGGTGGCGGTCAGCGTGAGGACCAGGACCTTCGCCACGTAGGGCAGTTGCGTCCCCACCACGGCCGCATGGACCACCAGCTCGATGGGCAGCATCACGGCGACGTTGGCCAGCGTCAGCCGGGTCTTGGTCGGTTCGGGCATCTGGCCGCAGACTTCGCAGCTCAGTTCGGAGGTGGCCGGGACCGGTGTTCCGCCGTGGTTGCTGCCGTGCTCTGAGGGCTTCATGGATCCCATGATGTCCGGCGGCTGTTACAGGCCCATTGCCGGCCGGTGACAATTACGCGCAGACTAGCGGCTGCGCCCCCCGGCAGTCTCGGCTGTGCGGTCGCCGGACGGCTCGCCGGACTGTCCGTTGTCCCCCGCCAGGGTGTGGCCGGACGTCCGCCCGTGGTCCGCGCCGGCCAGCTGGGCCAGCAGGTCACGGATTTCGGCCAGCAGTGCCGTGTCCGCCGGGAGCGGCTTCTCTTCCGGCTCGGCAGTGGCGAGCCGCTTCCTGACCAGATGGTTGATCCGGTTCGTCGGCGCCACGAAGATGAAGTACACGACGGCGGCCGTGATGATGAATGTGACGAACGCGGTGATGACCCCGCCGAAGTTGACGAAGGTCTTGTCATTGCCCGGCCAGATCCAGAAGCCCAGGCCCTTGGTCTCGACCCCGCCGGCCGCCGCGATGATGGGGTTCACGATGTTCGAGGTAAACGCGCCGACCAGGGCGGTGAAAGCCGTGCCGACCACGACTGCGATGGACAGTTCGATCACGTTGCCGCGCAGGATGAAGTCCTTGAATCCTTTGAGCATGGGTCCTCCGGTGTGTGTTGATGTAGTTCTGTGCCGTGTCCCGGGCGCGGGGATCAACCGCTAGACGCTATCACTTCTCCCGCCCCGGACCGGCCACAACCCGGCCGGCCCGCAAACGCACCCGGGACACGGCACCGCGGCTAACGCCCCTGTCCGTTGTTAACCGGCCGGGCCCGGAGGCTAGCCTGGACACAACAAAGCGGTGGGGGCTTGCTGGTGGAAGTAGTACAGACACAAACCAGGGACGTGCTGGACGTCCGTGGACTCATCAGGCGCTACGGTGACCTGACCGCCGTCGACGGCGTGTCCTTCCACATCCGCACCGGGGAAACCTACGGACTGCTGGGACCCAACGGCGCCGGGAAAACCACCATCATCTCCATGGTCGCGGGGTTGATCCCCGCCAACGGGGGAACCGTCCGCGTGGCGGGCCGGGCCATGACCCCGTCCGAGACGGAGGCGAAGCGGATCATCGGCCTGGTCCCGCAGGAACTGGCCATCTATCCGGACCTGACCGCGCGGGAGAACCTGGTGTTCTTCGGCCGGCTGCAGGGGTTCAGCGGCAGGGAACTCACCCAGCGCACCAACGAGGTGCTGGAGCTGATCGGCCTGAGCGACCGTGCCGGCGACCTGACCAAGAAGTACTCCGGCGGCATGAAGCGCCGGCTGAACATCGGCATCGGCCTGCTGCACCGGCCCGCCCTGCTGATCCTGGACGAACCGACGGTCGGGGTGGATCCGCAGTCCCGGAACGCCATCCTCGAATCCGTGGAACGGCTCTCCGTCGAAGGCATGGCGGTGCTCTACACTGCGCGGGCTGCCGGCCGTGCAGCACGTCGACAACGACGGGGCAGGGCTCATCCTCACCGTCAGCGACGGACCCACCGCACCCGCAGGGATCGTGACCGGCGCCGGGCACGCAGGAATGTCCGTGACGTCCGTGGAGATTGTCCGGCCCGACCTGGAGTCCGTCTTCCTGCACCTGACCGGCAAAGCGCTGAGGGACTGAGATGCCCGGCCTGTGGACCATGGTCGCGAACGACCTGCGCCAGCGCATCCGGGACAAGTCCGTCTTCATCTTCTCCCTTATCGTCCCGCTCGCGCTGATGGGGGTGCTGAGCCTGGTGTTCGGCGGACTCGGCGAGGACACCGTCGACCTGCAGCCGGCCACCGTCGTCGCCAGCGCGGACGACGCCGACCAGCTGGGTGCCGCACTGCTCGGCGCCGTTGATTCACTCCAGATCATGGACGTCACCATCAGGCGGGTCCCGGCCGCGGACGTCAGCCACGAGACCCGGGCCAGCGGCGCGGACCTTGGCATCATCATTCCCGAGGGCTTCAGCAGCGCGGTGCTCTCCGGAGCGGCCGCGTCGGTCCAGCTGGTCGAGGGTGACAACGCCTCGCTGGAGACCGGCGTGCTGATCTCCGTGGTCCGGGGGGTCGTGGACCAGTTCGCCGCCGGCACGGTGACCGCCGCCGCCGGGGGCCTATCCGGGCTGCCGCCCCAGGATCTCGCGGCGCTTGCCCAGCAGGCCGCAGCCGGACCGGCCCTGCTCACCCTGACCGAAGGGCAGGCCGCCGCCGAGCAGCTCTCGCTCCGCGGCACCCTCGTGGCAGGCCAGGCCGGGCTGTTGCTGATGTTCACGGTCGGATTCGGTGTGCTGGGGCTGCTCGCGGAGCGGGAACAGGGCACCCTGGCCCGGCTGCGGTCGATGCCGGTCACCGGCGGCGCCGTGATCACGGCCAAGGCCTGCACCGGCTTCATCATGGGCGTCGTTGCCACCATCGTCCTGCTCACCGCCGGCTCCCAGCTGTTCGGCGTCTCCTTCGGCTCCCCGCTCGTGGTGGCCGGGCCGGCGCGGGCACCGGCGGCGTAGAGTGGAGGCAGCATCCATTCAACGGAAGTGACGGCGATGGCGAACTCCGGCACGGGGGACTCCGTGGTGGACCGCGTGGTCAGGGTGATATCCGCGTTCCCCGAGGGCGTCACCGTGCTCCCGCTCTCCGAGCTCGCGGACCGGGCCGGGCTGCCGTTGAGCACCGCCCACCGTCTGGTCCGGCAGCTGGCCGGGCACGGGCTCCTGGAAGTGGGCAGCGGGGGATCCGTCCGGCTGGGCCTGCGCCTGTGGGAACTGGTCAACCGGAATTCGCCCACCCTGGCCCTCCGCCAGGCGGCCATGCCCTTTATGGAGGACATCCAGCAGGTGCTGAACCAGAACGTGAACCTGGCCGTGCTGGAGGGCTGGGAGGCGCTGTTCGTCGAACGCCTCTCCCGCCGCGGCTCCGTGGCGAACCGGGCCCAGATCGCCGGACGGATGCCGGTGCACGTGTCTTCCGCCGGGCTGGCGCTGATGGCCAACCAGCCGGCGCCGGTCCAGGCAGCGTACCTTCACCAGTTTTCCGATCCTGCCGGCAAGGTCCAGCCGGAGGACCTCCGCATCATGCTCCAGGAAACGGCCGGCCACGGCTTTGCCCAGCTGGCCGGCGTCGTGGACCCGGACACCTGGGGGATTGCCGTCCCCGTGCGGGGCGCGAGGAACCGCACCGTGGCGGCGCTCGGCGTCGTCGTACCCCTGCGCGAGGTGCGGCTCCAGGCGCTGGTTCCGGCCCTGCAGACAGCTGCCCGCGGGATCGGTCGGCAGCTGCAGGGAGCAACGGCAGCGTCTGCATTCCATTCAGCGGAATCGGTGTAACGCCCATCACGTGCCCGGGCGCACACTGGAGCCAGAGAACCCACACGGCCCCCGACGCCCACCAGTCCGGGCCCCGCAACGAAGCGAGGACACCATGGCAAACCGTAAAGTCATCACCACCCAGGTCGCCATCATGGGTGCCGGCCCGGCAGGGCTGATGCTCTCCCACCTGCTGGCCCAGCAGGGAATCGAATCCACCGTGATCGAGACCCGCAGCCACCGGGAAATCTCGGAAACCGTCCGGGCGGGCATCCTGGAGCACGGTTCCGTGAACATGCTCGTGGACAGCGGCGTCTCGGACCGGGTTTTGCGGGACGGGGACCGGCACGACGGCATCGAGCTGCGCTTTAACGGCGAGAGCCACCGGATCGACTTCCAGGACCTCATTGGCGAGTCCGTCTGGCTCTACCCCCAGACCGACGTCTTCCTCGACCTCGCCGCGCGGCGCCAGGCCGACGGCGGCGACGTCCGCTACAGCGTCACCGACACCACCATCCACGACCTCGAAGGCGCACCGAAAGTCTGGTTCACCGACGTCGACGGCGTGGAATGGGAGCTGCAGGCGGACTTCATCGCCGGCGCGGACGGCTCGCGCAGCCATAGCCGTTTCCAGATTCCGGAGGCCCAGCGCAAGTGGTACTTCCACGAGTACCCGTTCGCCTGGTTCGGGATCCTGGCCGAAGCCCCGCGCAGCTCCGACGAACTGATCTACGCCAACTCCGAGAACGGCTTTGCCCTGATCAGCCAGCGGACGGAAACCGTCCAGCGGATGTACTTCCAGTGCGACCCGAACGAGGACGTCAACAACTGGAGCGAGGACCGGATCTGGGATGCGTTCCGCATCCGGGTCAACGGCAACGGCTTCGAACTCAAGGAGGGCCCGGTCATCGACAAAACGGTCCTGAAGTTCCGCAGCTTCGTGCACGCCCCGATGCGGCACGGCAAGCTGTTCCTCGCCGGCGACGCTGCCCACACCGTCCCCCCGACCGGCGCCAAGGGCCTGAACCTGGCGCTGCACGACGTCAAGGTGCTGTTTGAAGGCCTCGACAGTTTCTACAAGACCGGAAACGCCGTGCTCCTGGATGCCTACAGCGACCGCGCCCTGGCCAGGGTGTGGAAGGCCCAGCAGTTCTCCTACTGGATGACGTCCATGCTGCACACCCCGGTCGACGCCGACGACTTCGCCCGCGCCCGGCAGCTCGGCGAGCTCAACTCGGTGGTGTCATCCCGCCACGGCCGGGCCTACCTCGCCGAGGCCTACACCGGCTGGCCGGGCGCCCACGAACCCCGGCAACCTCATTGCTGACCCACGCGCCTAGGGGACGCGCACGGATTCGGCCGGCGCGGCTTCGACCAGGACCGGCGTTGTGCTTTCCTTGTTATCCGTTCCAGCCTTCGAGGCTTTGGCGGACTTCCTGCCCGTCCTGCCCGTCCTGCCGTAGACCAGATACATCGTCAACCCGGTGATGACCATGAGCAGCACTGTGTAGACGAAGGTGTTTGACACCCCGTCGACACCCTCGGCGCCGTCCGTGTTGGCCTTGATCACCAGTCCCAGGGGCTGGTAAAGCGGGTGGGCCAGGAAGATGGCGGTGTCATAGTCATCCAGCATGCTGTTGAAGTTGAGCGCCGTGATCGCAGCGGCGGCCGGCAGGACGATCGGCAGCAGGATCCGGCGGAACACGTACAGCGTCTTGGCGCCCATGATGTTCGCGGCTTCTTCGAGCGAGGAGTTGACCGAGGCGAAGGAGGCCTTGAGCATCCGCAGGGTGAACGGGATCTTGACGGTCACGAAGGCGATCAGCAGGATCACCGTGGTCCCGGTCAGGACGGCGCCGCCCACCAGCGGGTTGGGATGGTCGTAGCTGAGGATCAGGCCGAGGGCGAGCAGGGCGGAGGGAAGGATCCACGGGATGTGGAGGAGGTACTCGACAGCTGTCGTGACCGGGTTGCGGTACTTCTGCAGGAGCCGGGCAACGAAGAGCAGGCCTCCGACGGCGATCAGTGCGGCCAGCGCGCTGTAGACGATGCTGATGATGAACGGCCGCAGGCCCGAGGGCTGGGTGAGGACCCGGATGTAGTTGTCGAAGGTCAGGCTCCCCGGCAGCAGCTGGCCGGTCTGGATCGCGGCGCCGTCGGCAAAGGAATACAGCACGATCAGCACCACGGGCAGCGTGTAGACGGCGAACAGCAGGTACGCGGCGGTGTGGACGGCAGCATTGGCCACAGGGTTGCGGATTTGCTGCTTCTGCAGGCCGGAGGAGACTTTTGAAACCGAGAAGTACGTTCCGCCCTTTTCCATCCGGGTCATTACCGCCAGCATCAGGATGGTGGCCACACCGAGGATCACGGCGAGCAGGGCGGCGAGGTCCCTTGACGTCGGGCTGCTGCTGAAGGTGAGAATCATTGGCGTGATGGTCTGGAACTCCCGGCCGCCGAGGACCTGCGGTGCGCTGAGGGCTCCGAGGCCGGTCAGGAACGAGAGGACGGTGACGGCGAAAAGCGTCGGCTTTAGCATCGGCAGGACGACCCGCCGCAGGATGGTCCAGGTGGAGGCCCCCATGTTCCGGGCCGCTTCGATGGTCTGGTAATCCACGCCCTTCAGCGCGTTGGTGAGGAACAGCATGTGGTTCGTCGTGGTGGCGAACGTCATGACGGCCAGGACGGCAAAGAAACCGGAAAACCAGCCGGGATCCATGCCGGGAAACAATCCCACCAGGAAACCGGTCACGATCCCTTTGCCACCGTAGATGAACTTGTAGCCCGCCGCGAGCACAATGCCGCCGTAGATGAAGGTGGTGGCATAACCGAGGAACAGGACCCTTGAGCCGCGGATCTTGAAGTACTGGGTCACCAGCACAATGAAGATTCCCGCCACGTTGACAGTGATGGACAAGGCGACAGCCAGCAGGAAGCTGTTGCCCAGGGATTTCATGGCCCGCTGGGAGGAGAAGAGCCTTTCGGCGGCGCGCCCGGAGAAGTTCCCGTCCGGGAAGAAGGTCTGGATCAGCACATTCGCATTGGGCCAGACGAGGAATGCCGCGATGAACCAGGTCAGCACGACCCCGACCATCAGGACTGCGGGGGAGCGGAGCATGCTCCGGATACTCCCGCCGTTCGAGCCGCCCGCCGTGCTCACAGGATGGTCACTTCCTGCAGCCGGTTTCTGAGCGAGACGCCTGTTTCCGGGTGGTACTGAAGGACGTGGGAGGGCTGGACATACACCGTTGCCTGGCTGCCCGTGGCGGGGTGGGTCCCGCCGTCCTCCTTGACCAGCAGCCGGATATCGGCGCCGTGGCAGCGGACGATGAACCGACTGTGCAGGCCGTGATAGGTCTTCGAAACCACAATTCCCTGCACCGGGACGGCCGAGCCGTTGCCACCGGCGGGATCCAGCGATGCCTTTTCCACTCGCAGGTAGGAGTTGGCCCCGGGATCGAGGGCATGACTCGATTGCCGGTTCAGCTCCGCGACGAACCCGGCGCTCAGGCGTGAACTGTCCCCGATGAAATTGCAGACGAATTCGGTCGCTGATTCGTCGTAGATGCTCTGCGGAGTGCCGATCTGCTCCACCACCCCCTTGTTGAAGACGGCCACCCGGTCACTCATGGCCAGGGCCTCGTCCTGGTCATGGGTGACGTACACCGTGGTGATGCCGAATTCGCTTTGGAGGTCTTTGAGCTGCTGCCTCAGCTGGTGGCGCAGCTTGGCGTCCAGATTGGAGAGCGGCTCGTCGAGCAACAGGATCTTGGGCTGCAGCACGAGCGCCCGGGCGACGGCGACGCGCTGCTGCTGTCCGCCGGAGAGCTCTGACACGTTTTTGCGCAGCTGGTCCTCGGACAGGTCAACCCGCCGGGCGATGTCGCGGACGAGGCGGTCGCTCTCGGCCGGCTTCTCCTTGCGCACGCGGAGGCCGAAGGCGATGTTCTCCCACACGCTCATACTCGGGAACAGGGCATAGTTCTGGAACACCATACCGACCTGGCGCTTGTCACTCGGGAGCCGGGTGACGGCCTTTCCGTCAACGTAGACCTCGCCGGCGGACGGCTCAATGAACCCCGCCAGGGTGCGGAGCGCGGTTGTCTTTCCGCAGCCCGAGGGGCCAAGCAGCGTGAAGAATTCGCCCGGTTCCACCTGGAGATCAAGGTTGGGGATGGCGGTGAAGTCGCCGAAGGTGACTTCGATGTTCTCGAAACGGATCATGGCAACCTGTCTTGTGCTAACGGCGGAGCGGGGGTGTCCAGCAGGAAAGGCACGGGCTGCAGCCGGCCGGCCGCAGCCCGTGCACGGGTCAGCTCATGTATTCCAGTTCGATCTTTTCCACCCAGGCGCCCATGTTCTTCTGCACGAAGTTCCAGTCGATGTCCTGCTGTTTGAGCGTGTTGAAGAATTCGACGACCTCGGGCTTGGCCGTGGCCGCGGCTGCCTTGTTGACCGGCATGGAGTTGAACTGCTGGGCCCATTCACCCTGGGTCTGCGCGCTGCCGAACCAGTCGATGAACTTGAGGGCCTCATCCTGTTTGTCCGTTCCCTTGACCAGGGCAACCTGCTCGATGGCCAGCGGCACTCCAACGGATGGCATCACGGTCTGCACGTCGACGTTGAACGATTTTTCACGTTCGAGAATGATCGAGGAGGGCATTTGTCCCATGTCCGTGTCCCCCGCAGCGATGCGGGCGAAAAGGTCGGTCTTGGCCACGGCCGGTGTTCCGTTCTTGAAGTACTCTTCGACCTGCTTCCACCCCTCGTCCGAGACGCCCAGATCGCCGCTGTCGTCCTTGTACCGCGTCAGGATGCCGGCGAAGACCAGTTGCGCGGTGGCCGTGCCGAGGCCGGTGACCCGCTCGTAGCGGGACTTGTACTTGTCCTGGGTCCACAGATCGGTCCAGTCCTTGGGGGCCTCGTCCGCGCTGAACTTCTCCGTGTTGTAGCCGAGGAGGATTGCCTGCTGGACCAGCGGCCAGTAGGCCTTGCTGTCGGATGAGTCACCCTTGGCAGTGTCGACTTCTGCGGACCAGGCGGGGGTGAACGGTGCGATGGCGCCGGCTGCCTTGACCTGCTCGAAGTACATGTTGTTGAGCCCGAAGGCGACGTCCGCGATCGGGTTGTTCTTCTCCGCGATCAGCTTGTTGGTTGCATCCGAGCCGCCGGCGCCGACGATTTCGATCTTGAAGCCGGCTGCCGCCGCCTTCTGCGTCAACCACTCGCCGCGGCCTTCACCGTTGGAATTGGTGTAGACGATCAGCGTTTCGCCGGAGGGCGGCCCCGAGGGGGCGACGGCGGCGGGTCCGATAGCTGCTCCGGACGAGGCGGGGGCCGCGGCGCCCCCACTGCAACCGGAAAGAAGGGCGACGGCGACGGCGCCGGCAACCATGGTTTTCAATCTGCGCACGGGTGAGACTCATTTCTGAACGGGGCCGGATGGCATTTGTCCGGCCAGCCTATAGCGGCGGACGCCGGATTTGGCGGTTATGGCTATCAAATCGATGAAATAGCCCATCCCAGGCAACCGAGTCTGGTGTGTACGGGTGAACGTCATGCGCCCGCGGCCTAAACGCGCTGTGAACATCGGGGCACGCCGACACGCCGGGACGTTTCCGGGCGGAGCGCCGCAGCCGCCCCGCGACGCAGACCGGGGCCGGTGTCCTAAGCCATGGCGGTGTGTGCGGCGCTGTGCGAGTCGATGGCTTTCGCGTAGCAGCAGGAGTGCTCCACCCCGATGTACGGCCCGAAGTTCGGCACCGGGACAAAGCCGGCGTTCTGGTAGAACTGCCGGCCGTCCGTCTGCACCGAGCCGGCCTCCGCCCTGAGGGAGGTGATGCCGAGACTGTGCGCGTGCGCTTCCAGGGCCGCGAGGATGGAGCTGGCCACCCCGGAGCCGCGGGTGTACGGAAGCACGTAAAGCCGCTTGATCTCGGCCGTGCGCTCATCGAGGATACGCAGGCCGCCGCAGCCCACGGGCTGCCCGGAGGCCTTGTCGTGGGCGAGGAGGAACACGGCCGTGTCAGTCTCCGACGGCGGCGGTCCGGGTTCGTGGTCGCTCGTGCCGAAGCGGGCGTCGAGCTCGGCCTGCTGGGCTGCGCGGAGATCCGCGCCCACCGGGTTGGCCCAGGTGACCAGCCGGATGTTGAGCCGCGGGTTCGTCTGCATGGCTGCCTCGCTTCGCCGAAGGGTTATGCAGATCAACGCTAGGCACTGCCGGTTTCGGCTGTGTTTCCTGCGCGTTAGGGTTCGGCTAATTCCGCTACAGCGCGCCGCCGGTGGAGTCTTCCGCCGTCGGGTCCACCAGTGCCAGGCCGCCGACGGGACTGTCGTCCCAGTGGATGAGCCGCCAGCCGGCGTCGGGATCCCCTTCCAGGGCCACAATCCCGGTGTTGGCGAGGATGTGGCGGGCGGCGAAGCCCGGCTCCACGTTGCTGGCCCGCAGGCCCGCCCAGACGCGGATCGCGGCGCCGTGGCTGACCACGGCCACCGTCGCGGCGTCGCCGGTGGCTGCGGCGGCGATCCGTGTGATCGAGGCGTCGTAGCGTTCGAAGAAGTCGTGTCCGCTGGGGCCGTCCGGCATCCTGCGGTGCAGTTCCCCGGCTGCCCAGCCGAACACGGTCCCAAGGTAGCGCCGGTGTGATTCCTTGTCGGTGAGCTTCTCCAGGGACCCGGCCTCGATTTCCCGCAGGCCCTCCAGCACCTCGATTTCCAGGCCGCGGACGGTCGAGAGCGGCGCGGCAGTGATCTGGGTGCGGATCAGCGTGGAGGCAAAGAGAAGGTCGATCTGCTCATTCGCCAGGGACCGCGCCAGGGCGGCGGCCTGGCGTTCGCCGAGCCCGGTCAGCCCGGGGCCCGGGTGGGCGGTGTCCAGCTGGCCCAGGACGTTTCCGGGCGTCTGGCCATGGCGGATGAGCAGGAGCCTCATGCGAGGTGGTCCACCAGCTTGTCCGCAATGCCGGTGTACCTGCCGGGGGTCAGGGCCAGCAGCCGCGCCTCGGCGTCCGCCGACAGGCCCAGGCCCTGGACGAATTCCTGCATCCGGGCCGCATCGACGCGCTGCCCGCGGGTCAGGTCCTTGAGCCGCTCGTAGGGGTTCTCCATGCCATCGACGCCGGCGATGGCCTCGGCGCGCATGACCATCTGGATGGCCTCGCCGAGGACTTCCCAGTTGGTGTCGAGGTCCGCGGCCAGCACGTCCTCCGCGACCTTCAGGCGGTCCAGGCCCTTGACCACATTGGAGATGGCGAGCAGGGAGTGACCGAAGGCCACGCCGATGTTGCGCTGCGAGGAGGAATCGGTGAGGTCGCGCTGCCAGCGGGAGGTGACCAGGGTGGAGCCCAGGACATCCAGCAGCCCGGAGGAGATCTCCAGGTTGGCCTCGGCGTTCTCGAAGCGGATCGGGTTGACCTTGTGCGGCATGGTGGACGAGCCGGTGGCGCCCGCGACCGGGATCTGCACGAAGTAGCCGATCGAGATGTAGCTCCAGATGTCCGTGCAGACGTTGTGCAGGATCCGGTTGAACCGCGCGACGTCGGCGTACAGCTCTGCCTGCCAGTCGTGGCTTTCGATCTGCGTGGTCAGCGGGTTCCAGCTCAGGCCCAGGCCTTCAACGAAGCTCTTGGCGACGTGCTCCCAGTCGGCGCCGGGGACGGAGGCCACGTGGGCCGCGTAGGTGCCGGTGGCGCCGTTGATCTTGCCGAGGTATTCGGTCCGGGCGATGCGGTCCAGCTGGCGGGTCAGGCGGTGCGTGATGACGGCCAGTTCCTTGCCGAGCGTGGTGGGGGTGGCCGGCTGGCCGTGCGTGCGCGAGAGCATCGGCACGGCCCGGTGGTCCCCGGCCATGGCGCTGATCTGTGCGACGAGCTTCCGGGCGGCGGGCAGCCAGACGTCCTCCACGGCGCCCTTGACACCCAGGGCGTAGGAGAGGTTGTTGATGTCCTCGGAGGTGCAGCCGAAGTGCACCATGGCGGTCAGGTGCTCGATGCCGATGCCGGGCAGGCGGCGGCCGATGTAGTACTCGACGGCTTTGACGTCGTGCACGGTGACGGCTTCGATGTCCGCCAGTTCGGCGACCGAGCCGGCGTCGAATTCGGTGACGATCGCGCGCAGCTTCTGCTGCTGCTCCGCGGTCAGCGGTCCGGCTCCGGGGAGCACGCTGTTGCCGGTCAGGTGGATGAGCCATTCAACCTCGACGGCGACCCGGTCGCGGTTGAGGGCGGCTTCGGAGAGATAGTCGACCAGCGGCGCGACGGCCGACTGGTACCGGCCGTCCAGCGGGCCGAGCGCGATCTGTTGTGAGGACGCGGCGAGGGCCAGGCGTCCGGACGGCGTGCGGGTATCGGCTGTGGCGGCAGTTTCAGGCATGCCCCGATTCTTTCACGAAGTCCCGCCGGGCCTTAAGCGGGCTGACCCATGTGACTTCCGGCCGGGATTTCCCGGTCCCCCCGCCGGTTCCCGCCGGTTCCCGCCGGTTCCCGCCGGTTCCCGCCGGTTCCCGCCGGCAGTTGTCCACATGGCAGGGCGGGCCGCTTCAGCGTGTGCACCGGGGGACCTAACGTCGGTGTCATGACCAGCGGGCACGCCAACACCGGCAACAACACCAGCACCAACGCCGGGGGCAGCGGTGGGTCCGCGGGGACCTTCTTCGCCTCCGATGCCGCGACGTGCGCATCCCGCAGTTACGAGGTCCAGCAGCTTGCTGCCCGGGTTGCCGCCTGCGCAAGCCACTCGGACGCTGTGCTGGCCCGCTTGGTCAGCGTGGAACTGCAGAGCTGGCAGTCGCCGGCCGGCCGGGCCTACCGGACGGCACTGTCACTGCACGCGGCTTCCCTGCGCCGCAGCCGCACAACCCTGGAGGAGGCTGTCGCCGCGGTGCTCCGGCACGCCCAGAACGTGGCACTGTCCCCGGGACGGCCGGGGCACTGATGACGGAGATCTCGCCGGCCGGTTCCGGGGGAGCGCCCGACCCCACCGCTCCGGTGGACGGGATGCTACGGATCCGGGGCGGAGTGGGAGGTCTCAGTTTCCAGTTCGAGGAGCTGCTGGCCGGAGTCTCGGCCCTGGACGGGCTTATCCGGGAGCTGGCGGACGTGGAGGCGGAGGCAGAAGGGTTGCGCCGGGCCCTGTTCCCGTACCAGTTCGACTCGTATGCCAGTGGCAGCAACGCCATTGTCGCTGTCGGGGAGGGAGCCCGGGCCCTCGGCCGCGTCCGGATGGCGCTGGAGCGTCTCTGCGGTGAGGTGAGGGCGAGCCACCGGGAGTACGAGTCCGCCGAGGCCCGGAACACTCTGCTCCTGCGGATCGGCCTGGCCGGCCCCGGGTACGGGCCCCTGTGGGGTCTGGCCGGCCTGCCGCCGCTCACCGTCCGCGACACGGCAGAGGACGGGTTCTCCCTGGCGCCCGGGAGGCTGGCGCTGCTGCTGGGCCTGCCGGCCGGCGCCGCAGCGGCCGGCGGACCGGCCGGCGGTGTCCGGGCCGTGATCCGCGGATTGACGGACGCGCCGGGCCTGGAGTTCCTGCGGCCCCGGCCCGTCCGGATCACGGGCCGGCAAACGCGGGCGGAGGAGGTCGATGTCTCACCGGCCGGGCTGCTGCAGCGGGCCGGGTCGGCCGGCCGGAACAGCGGGGAGATTGAGGTCCTCCGGCTGGGGGAGCCCGGCAACCGCGCGTGGGTGGTGATCATTCCCGGGACGCAGCTGGACGGGCTGCCGCAAGGCACCAACCCCTTCGACGCCGCCGGCATCGCCGAGGGCCTCGGCTACGACTCGGCCGAGACCACAGCGGCGATCCGCCGGGCCCTGGCGGAGGCCGGCGCCGAGTCGGGCGACCAAGTGGCTGCGGTCGGCTACAGCCAGGGCGGCATCCACGCCATGAACCTCGGCGGGGACAAGGCGTTCCTGGCCGACTACGAGCTGAAGTTCGTGCTCACGGCCGGTTCCCCGGTGGGCGGGATCGAGCCCGGGGCCGGCACCAGCAGCCTGCACCTGGAACATGAGCAGGACTGGGTGCCCGGGGCGGACGGGACGCCGAACCCGGACCGGTTGGACCGGGTGACCGTCACCTTGAGCACTCCGATCCCCGGACACGAATGGCTGGAGCCCGGGATGGGACCGGGCCACTCCATGGAACGCTATGCCGACGGCGCCCGGGACGTTGCGGCCAGCCAGGATCCGTCACTCCAGGCGTCGACGGCCGCGCTCGCCGCCGTGGTCGGCACGGGCGGAACCGCCACGGTGACCCGCTTCTCGCTCCGCCGCGACGCCATGCCCCCCCAGCGGGGTACGCCCGTGGCTCCGGGGCCACGGCGCAGCCCGGGAGGGAAACCCGCAGGCCATGAGCCCGCTGCCTAGCGGTCGAGCGCGGGGAGAAAGCCGGCCACGAGGGACACCGCGCTGATGATGAGGGCGGCGAACACCGCCGTCCAAAAAAAGGAATCAATGGTGAAGTTAACAGTGGTGTAGCTGCTGATCCAGGACGTCAGGTACAGCATTCCCGCGTTGATGACAACGGTGAAAAGGCCGAGGGTGAGGATGGTGATCGGCAGAGACAGGAGGCTGACGATCGGCTTGACGAAGGCGTTGACGAGGCCGAAGATCAGACCGATGAACAGGTAGCCCAAAATGATGCTGACGGTGCTGTTGCTCGCGGTGGAAATGTCCAGGCCGGTGAGGATCCAACACGCGATTGCCAGGGCCAGCCCGTTGACGATGACCCGTACGATGAATGAGCGCATGGGCTAATGCTGTCATGGGTCCGGCGGCAGCGGCAGGGACCATATCCCCCTCTTGCGGCGGAGACCCGAAGTAGGCTGGTTGGCATGACTTCATCAGAGAACACGGCCGGGGGCATCAGGCCCCGTCCGGTGGTAGACCTCCTTCCCCGCTATGCGGCCGGCAAACCGCCGGTCCCCGTCGAGGGACTGGTGAGCTACAAGCTTTCCTCCAACGAAAACCCGCTGCCCCCGATCCCGGCCGTGCAGCAGGCCATCGCGGCGCAGACCGACTTCAACCGCTACCCGGATCCGCTGAGCAGCAAGCTGCGCGGCGCGCTCTCCGGGTTCCTCGATGTTCCCGCCGAGGACATCGTCACCGGCGCCGGAAGCCTCGGGGCGCTGAACCAACTGCTGGCCACCTTCGCCGGGCAGAACGACGACGGCAAGCCCGACGAGGTCATCTACGCCTGGCGCTCCTTCGAGGCGTACCCGATCTGCGTCGGCCTGGCCGGCGCCGAAAGCGTCCGGATCCCGCTGACCAGCGAGGGCCGCCACGATCTCGACGCCATGGCCGCCGCGGTAACGGCGCGCACCCGGATGATCCTGCTGTGCACGCCCAACAACCCCACCGGACCGATCCTGACCACCGAGGAAACCGAGCGCTTCATCAAAAGGGTTCCCTCCGACGTCGTGGTGGTCATCGATGAGGCCTACCAGGAATTCGTCCGTGACGAGCAGGCCGTCGACGGGATCGAAATGTACCGGAAGTACCCCAACGTCGTCGTCCTGCGCACCTTCTCCAAAGCCCATGGCCTGGCCGGGCTGCGGGTCGGCTACAGCGTGTCCCAACCGGACCTCACCCAGCATCTGCGCGTTTCGGCCACCCCCTTCGCGGTGTCCCAGATCGCCGAAACCGCGGCTGTGACCTCGCTGGAGCACTTCGGCGACGTTGTGGAAAGGGTACAAAGCGTCGTGGACGAACGGGACCGCGTCACCGCTGGCCTGCGGGACCTTGGCTGGTTCGTGCCTGAGGCCCAGGGCAACTTCGTGTGGCTCAATCTTGGTGAGGACGGCGCGGAATTCGCCGCCCTGGCGGGGGAACGGGCCCTCTCCGTCCGCGCCTTTGCCAACGAGGGTGTGCGGGTCAGTATCGGCGAGACCGAGGCCAACACCCGCTTCCTGGAACTCTGTGCGATCTATACAAAAGCGCCGCGGCGTTCCTAGCGCTTACCATGACGGCCCCGGCCAGCCTGCTGCGGATAAAGTTAGGACGAGTAAGCCACCATATATGCCGGGCCAGGAATGTATTGACGGTCCGGCATATATCCCAGCAATTGCGGCGCATTCGGATGCGGCAGGCAAGGAGACGGTATGGGCGCCACACATCTGCCCTCTACCGAGTTCGATGGAACCGATATTGAGGACCAGTTCGAGGCGGAGGCCGAAGCCCGCCTGGGCGGTCCTGCCGAGCCGATGGTGCAGCTCCTCGCTCCCGATGGCACGCTCGGCTCTGATCCGGTTTTCTCGGACTACGCCGAGCGGCTTGACCCGGAGAAACTGCGCGGATTCTATGCCGACATGGCGAAAATCCGCCGCTTCGACGTGGAGGCGACCGCGCTGCAGCGGCAGGGCCAGCTGGCCCTCTGGGTTCCGCTCACCGGTCAGGAGGCCGCCCAGATCGGGTCCGGCCGGGCCAGCCAGCCGCAGGATTACATTTTTCCCACCTACCGCGAGCACGGCGTCGCCCTGACCCGCAACGTGGACCTGGCCGAGCTGCTGCGCCAGTTCCGCGGCGTCTCCAACGGCGGCTGGAACCCCAAGGACACCAACTTCCACCTCTACACCCTTGTCCTCGCAGCGCAGACCCCGCATGCGGTCGGCTACGCGATGGGGATCCAGCGCGACCAGAAGTTGGCGGCGTCCTCCGGGCTCGCGGGCGTAACGGCTGGCCAGGATCCGGAGCCCAAGGCTGCCGTCATGGTTTACTTCGGCGACGGCGCCAGCTCCGAGGGTGACGTCCATGAGTCCATGGTCTTCGCGGCTTCCTACAACGCCCCCGTGGTGTTCTTCTGCCAGAACAACCACTGGGCGATCTCGGTCCCCAGCTCCGTGCAGACCAGCATCCCGCTCGCCAACCGGGCCAAGGGCTACGGATTCCCGGGCATCCGGGTGGACGGAAACGACGTGATCGCCGTCCATGCCGTCACCGAGTGGGCGCTGGAACGTGCCCGCCACGGCGGGGGCCCGGTGTTGATCGAGGCGTTCACCTACCGTGTCGGTGCGCACACCACGGCCGACGATCCCACCAAGTACCGGGAATCCACAGAGGAAAGCCGGTGGCGGGCCAAGGACCCGCTGGAGCGCCTGGAGAAGTACCTCCGCGCCGAGGGCATGGCCGGCGACGCCTTCTTCGAGCAGGTCAGGGCGGACGGCGACGAACTCGCCGCCTACGTCCGCAAGACCACCTATGATCTCGAAACTCCGGACATCCGGACGTCCTTCGCCAACACCTATGTGGAAGCCCACCCGCTGGTGGCCGAGGAGCTGGCCTGGTTCGAGGAGTACAGCGCAGGGTTCGCCGACGAGGCAGAACACGCGGAAACAGCCCCGGCGGAAGGTGCGGCCAACTGATGACCACCATGACCATTGCCAGGGCCATTAATGAGGGCCTCCGCGCGACGCTGAACAACAACCCCCGCGCCCTGCTCATGGGCGAGGACATCGGACCCCTGGGCGGCGTGTACCGCGTCACCGACGGCCTGATCGCCGAGTTCGGCGCCGACCGTGTGGTGGACACCCCGCTTGCTGAGTCCGGCATCATCGGCACCGCGATCGGCCTGTCCCTCCGCGGCTACCTGCCCGTCTGTGAAATCCAGTTCGACGGCTTCGTGTTCCCGGGCTTCAACCAGATCACCACGCAGCTGGCCAAAATGCACTCCCGCAGCAACGGCAACCTGACCGTGCCGGTCGTCATCCGGATTCCCTACGGCGGCGGCATCGGCTCGATCGAGCACCATTCGGAATCCCCGGAGGCGCTGTTCGCCCACACGGCCGGCCTGCGCATCATCACCCCGTCGAACCCGCACGATGCCTACTGGATGATCCAGCAGGCCGTCGACTGCCAGGACCCCGTGATCGTCTTTGAACCGAAGCGCCGCTACTGGCTCAAGGGGGAGGTTGACACGGAATCCCCCGGACCTTCCGCGGACCCGTTCAAGGCACACGTGCTCCGCGAGGGAACAGACGCCACCGTTGTGGCCTACGGACCCCTGGTGCCCGTGGCCCTGGCCGCAGCCAGCGCCGCCGCCGAGGACGGCCGCAGTGTTGAGGTGCTCGACCTGCGGTCGATCTCGCCGATTGACTTCGACACCGTCACGGACTCCGTCAGGAAGACGGGCCGGCTGATTGTCGCCCACGAGGCCCCGACCTTCGGCGGCATCGGCGGCGAAATCGCGGCCCGGATCAGCGAGCGTGCCTTCCACTCACTCGAGGCGCCCGTCATCCGCGTCGGCGGCTTCCACATGCCCTATCCGGTGGCCAAGGTGGAGGAAGACTACCTCCCGGACATCGACCGTATCCTCGAGGCACTGGACCGCGCCCTTTCCTACTGACCGCGCCCCCTTTTCTGCTGACCGCTTCCCGCTGAGGCGATTTCTCCCAACAAGGACACCATGACTCTTCACAAGTTCAACCTCCCGGATGTGGGCGAAGGGCTGACCGAGGCCGAGATCGTCGCCTGGAAAGTCAAACCCGGCGACTCGGTGGCCATCAACGATGTCCTGTGCGAGATCGAGACCGCAAAATCCCTCGTAGAGCTGCCCTCCCCGTTCGCCGGCACCGTCACGGAACTGCTTGTCCCCGTTGGCCTGAGCGTCGACGTCGGGACCCCAATCATCAGCGTGAGCGACGCCGCGCCCGCCGGCCCGGCCGCCCCGGCTCCTGCCTCCCATCCGGCACCCGCCGGTCCGCTGTACGGAAAGCTGGAAGCGGACACCCCCGACGCCGGCGAATCGGCCGGGGGCCCGGCCGGCGGTCCGCTGGTGGGCTCCGGTCCCAAAGCCGACGCCGTCAAGCGCCGCCGGCGGGTGGCCGCACCGGCAGCGAAACCGGTCCAGCTGCCCGGGGCCACGCCCGCCGGGTTCCCGGGCCGGGCCAGCGAGGTTCGGGAACGGGTGGGGATGGAGGCGCATGAGACCTGGATCAGCCCCGAGGCGGTCGCCCACGCGGAACGCCCGGCCCCTGAGGACAGCATCGATGTCCGGCCCACCCTCGGCGGGGCCATCAGCGGCCTGGTCAGCAGGGTCCTGGCCAAGCCTCCCGTGCGCAAAATCGCCCGCGACCTTGGCATCGATCTGGCCGACGTCGTCCCCACCGGCGCCCGCGGCGAAGTAACCCGCGAGGACCTGGTGAGCTACCAGGCGCAGCGCGACGCCGAGCTCGACCAGGCGGACACCTTTTGGGGCAAGACCGGCCGCCCGCAGGAACAGCGGATCGAACGGATCCCGGTCAAGGGCGTCCGCAAGGCCACGGCGCGGGCCATGGTCGAGTCCGCCTTCGCGGCCCCGCACGTCAGCATTTTCGTGGACGTCGACGCCAGCCGGACCATGGAGTTCGTCAAGCGCCTCAAGGCCTCCCGCGATTTCGAAGGCATCAGGGTCTCGCCCCTGCTGATCCTGGCCAAGGCCGTCATCTGGGCCGCGGCCCGCAATCCCAGCGTCAACGCGACCTGGGTGGACAACCCGGACGGCAGCGACTCCGCCGAGATCCATGTCAAGCACTTTCTGAACCTCGGCATCGCTGCCGCCACGCCGCGCGGCCTGATGGTCCCGAACATCAAGAATGCCCAGGACCTGTCCCTCAAGGAGCTGGCCCTGGCCCTGAACGAGCTCGCCACGACCGCACGGGCCGGTAAGACACAGCCCGCCCAGATGCAGGGCGGCACCCTGACGGTCACCAACATCGGCGCCCTCGGCATCGACACGGGCACGCCGATCATCAATCCCGGCGAAGTGGCGATCGTGGCCTTCGGCACCATCAAGCAGAAGCCCTGGGTCCTTGACGGCGAGGTGATTCCGCGCTGGATTACGACCCTCGGCGGCTCTTTCGACCATCGCGTGGTGGACGGCGACCTCTCGGCACGGTTCATGGCCGACGTCGCGGCGATCCTTGAAGAGCCCGCCCTGCTGCTCGACTGAGCATCAGGGAAAGAACGCAGGTCAGGGCGGTCCTGTCCAGAAGGGCCCGACGGCACTAGAGTGGCACCAGCCGCCGCCAGCGGGGCGGACGCGGATCAAAGGAGATGTTGCGTGTTTTCGAGCCCGTTCCCCGATGTGGAAATTCCCGACGTCAGCCTGTACGACTACCTCTTTGGCGGCCTGGAGGACGCGGACCTGGACCGGATCGCCGTCGTCGACGGCACGAGCGGAGCTGAGACCAGCTACCGGGCCCTCGTCGGGCAGATCGATGCCGTGGCCGGGGCCGTCGCGGCCCAAGGCCTGGGTGTCCACGGTGTCGCGGCGATCCTGTGTCCCAACATCCCGGCGTTCACGGTCGTCTTCCACGGTCTGCTGCGGGCCGGCGCGACGGTCACCACCGTCAACTCCCTCTACACGGCGGACGAGATCGCCCTCCAGCTCGCCGACGCCGGCGCGGAATGGCTGTTTACCGTCTCCGCGTTGCTCCCCGCGGCCCAGGAAGCGGCCACCCGCGCCGGAATCCCGGCCGAACGGCTCGTCGTGCTCGACGGCGCCGCCGGCCACCCCTCGCTGCGGGACCTGCTGGCGGCGGGCGCCCCGGCGCCGGTCGTCAGCTTCGATCCCGCCACCCACGTGGCCGTGCTGCCATACTCCTCCGGGACCACCGGCCGGCCCAAGGGCGTCAGGCTCAGCCACCGGAACCTCGTGGCCAACGCGGAGCAGTCCCGCGGGCTGCTCAAGGTCACTCCGGAGGACCGCCTGCTGGCGCTGCTGCCGTTCTTCCATATCTACGGGCTGACCGTGCTGCTGAACCTCGCCCTGCGCCAGCGTGCCTGTCTGGTCACGATGCCGAAATTTGAGCTTGCCGAGTTCCTGCGGATCATCCAGGACCAGAAGTGCAGCTACCTGTTCATCGCCCCGCCGGTGGCCGTGGCCCTCTCCAAGCACCCCCTGGTTGCCGACTATGACCTCAGCTCCGTGCACACCACCCTGTCCGGGGCGGCCCCGCTCGACGGCGAACTGGGCAGCAAGCTGGCCGAACGCCTTGGCTGCCGGGTGCTGCAGGGCTACGGCATGACCGAGATGAGCCCCGTGTCCCACCTGATCCCGGTGGATGCCACGGATGTGCCCGTCAGTTCGGTCGGCTACACCGTCCCCAATATGGAGTGCAGGCTGTTGGATCCTGCCTCCGGGGAGGACATCGACATCCCGGCCGAGGGCACCAGCGCGCCCGGACACCTGCTGTGCCGCGGACCGAACGTCATGCTCGGCTACCTCAACAGGCCCGAGGAAACGGCGGACACCCTCGACGCCGAAGGCTTCCTGCACACCGGGGACATCGCCACCGTCCGCGCCGACGGGGTGGTCACGATCGTGGACCGGCTCAAGGAACTGATCAAGTACAAGGGCTACCAGATCGCCCCGGCGGAGCTTGAAGCGCTGCTCCTCACCCACCCCGGCATCGCCGACGCCGCGGTGATCGGAACGTCCGACGCCGACGGCCAGGAGGTGCCGATGGCCTTTGTGGTGCGCCAGCCCGGAACCGACGGCGAGGGACTCAACGAGGCCGCGGTGATGGACTATGTGGCGGCCAGGGTGGCGCCTTTCAAGAAGATCCGGCGGGTCGAGTTTCTCGACGCGGTGCCGAAGTCCTCCTCCGGCAAGATCCTGCGCCGGATGCTGAAGACGGCGGGAGCAGCCACCGGATAGGCCCCGTCGCCGGCGGGCTCCGGGACACCCGGACCGTGCCCGAAGCAGCCAAATCGATCCGGCAGATCACGATTGTGACGCAGCTAACCCCGGCTGCCCGTCCCAAAGCGTATAGTCGGAGGAAGGTCAGGACGCGGCCATTGGAACCTCATCGTGGAGTTGCTGTGCCAAAGATTTCCCCCGTCCTTCCTTCCGCCGCCCACCGCGCACATGCGTTACAACATGTGCCGGATGTCCCGGCGCCGGCCCGGTCAGGCACCGTTCAGGGCCCTGAAGTCCCCCGGCCCTCTTCGCCCGGCAAATTCGAACTCGTCCGTGCCGACGGGGGCGGGTTTCTCATCCGCATCCTTGACGGGGGCGGGGCCGTACTGGCCCTCTCCAGAACGTACCCGGACATTGCTGCCGCAGTGCATGGCGTCGAAGCCGTGCGGGAATGCGCCGCCAGTTCCCACATCTCTGACCAGACGGCAGCAACGCCCGAAGGCGGCCGGACCCTGACGGAGACCGGACCCGCTTTGCTCGTTCCCGGCCCGGAACCCCACATCCTGCCGCTCCGGTAGCAAGCGGCCACAACCGCCGACACGGAATTCAGTGTCCGGTGGCTGCCGATCACCATTGGGGGTGACCGGATGCCGCCGGAGACGAGCGCCGGCGCCCGCCGGGGCGCTGGCGCTGACGGCTCCCGGCGGAGCGGCAGTGTCCCCGCCGGCGGATCGATGAGAGGTCAGGCAGGACATGGTTCTCACCACCAGCCCGCCGTCGGATTTTCGTACCGGCATTACTCAGGCGCTGAAGCGGGTCGCCGCGTCGCCGTCCGCCTGGTTCTATGCCGCGCTGTGGTTCGCCAGCGCGCTCGTGCTCGCCGTCGGGGGCTCCGGCGTCTCGGTGGTGGTGAGTCTGCTGGTAGGTTCCGTCTTGCTCTTGCTCTGCCTGCTGGTGGTTGGAATCACCCGGCCGGTACCAGCGGGGGCTGCCGTTACCGGAGCGGCTCGCCGCCGGGTATGGCTGCAGCTCGGAGTGGCTCTGGTTGTCATCGTCCTCACGGCGTGGACGAATCTGGTCTTTCACCATGTTGTGCCGCCGGGCTCCGGCATCCCCTGGTGGACGGCACTGGTCGAATTCCTTCGACGGCTTGGGGAGCAGTGGTTTGGTGCCGGCTTGGGGACCTTCGTGGTTAATCCCGTCACGTACGTCGCGATCCCGCTGGTGCTGCTGCTGCTGGCCGGCGTCCGCCTGTCCAGCCTGGGCTTCGGGCGGGGCCACCGGGTGGGCCGGACGCTGCTGATCTGCTGCTCCCTGCCGGTCGCCTGGTTCCTATACGTCCTGGCAACCGGCCAGATGACCGTTCTCAGGCTGCTGGGGACTTTCGGATCCAATTTCATACAGAACGGCTTCGTCGAAGAGTTCCTCTTCAGGGGCGTGCTGCAGACGCGGCTGCGCTTGCTGGCGGGCCCGGGGTGGGCGCTGGTCCTTCAGGCGCTGGCATTCGGCGTCTGGCATCTTGGCCTTGGCTTCACCAACACCGGGCATGCCGGGCTGGTGCCGGCCATTGCCAGCACCATCGTGAACCAGTCGCTCCTCGGGCTGGCGCTCGGGGTACTGTTCGAGCGCACCCGGAACCTGCTGGTCCCCACAGCCGTGCATATCGCCCTCAACAGCGTGTGATGAGGGGCAGTGCCGCACCTACTCTGAAGCGTCGGTTTTGGCGATGTAAACGTCGCAGGGGGCACTGTGGGCCACGGAGTTGGCAACGCTCCCGAGCACGCGGCCCAGTCCCTGCATCCTGCGGTTCCCGACCACGATCAGCCGGGCGCCGGAACGGGCCGCTTCGTCGATCAAAGCTTCCGCTGGCTTGCCGCGGGCGGCGGCGTAGGTGACGTTCAGTACCGGGGTGCGGAGGCTGTCCGCGACGTTTCGGGCGATCTTTTCCGCGTCCCCCGCATCGGAGACAATCCATTTGTCGCTGCCGCTGCCGTAGACCTCGGTCCGGTCGCTTTCGAACGCGCTGACCACATGAAGGGTGGCCCCGAGCGAGGCGGCCAGGTCGCGGGCGGTGTGCGCTGCCTTAAGGGCGGTCTCGCTGCCATCGACGCCGACAACAATAATTCCGGTCATGAAGTTCTCCTTGAGGTCAACGAACGTCTGCGGCCATACACCACTGACAGGCTACAGCGCGGCGATGGCTTCGCGCAGGACCGGCGCCAGCCGCCGGACCCCCTCGCGGATGGACTCCGGTGGAACGGCGCTGAAAGCCAGCCGGATCTTGTTGGAGGGATCATCCGAATGGGTAAACGCCGCGCCCGGAATGAAGACCACCCCGGCGTCGATCGCCTTTTTCAGCAGCGGATAGGTGTCCACGCCGTCGGGAAGTGTGACCCAGACGAAGAAGCCACCCTCCGGGCGGGTCCAGCTGATTCCGGGGGGCATGTACTCGTCGAGGGCCGCCAACATCGCGTCGCAGCGTTCCTTGTACAGCCCGCGGTACGTCTCGATCTGGCCACGCCAGTCGTAATCGCGGAGGTAGGCGGAGACGAGCATCTGGTTGAGGGTCGGCGGGCACAGCGTGACAGCCTCCGACGCCAGGTAATAGCGGCGCTGGAGGTGCGCCGGCACGAGGGCCCAGCCGATCCGCAGCCCGGGTGCGAAGATTTTCGAAAAGGACCCCATGTAAATCACGTCGTCGGGGTTGGCGGCCCGCAGCGGGGTGAGCGGCTTGCCGTCGAAGCGGAGCAGCCCGTAGGGATTGTCCTCCAGTACGAGAATATTCGCCTTGCGGCATATATCCACCACCCGCTGCCGCCGCTCTGCGGACAGGGTGACGCCGGAGGGGTTGTTGAAGCTTGGGATGGTGTACAGGAACTTGATGCTCCTGCCCGCGGTCTGCAGGGCGGCAATCCTGGCCTCCAGGAGGTCCGGGATGATGCCGTCCTCGTCCATGGGCACGGTGGCGACCTTGACCTGGTAGGCCTCAAAGGTGTTAAGGGCGCCGACGTAGGTAGGGTCCTCGACGAGGACCACGTCGCCGGGGTTGCAGAACACCTTGGTCGCCACGTCCTGGGCGGACTGTGATCCCGCCGTAATCACCACGTTCTCGGGCTTGGCGTCCAGGATTCCCTCCGCGGCCATGACTTCGCAGATCTGGGTCCGCAGTTCCTCGGTACCCTGGCCGTTGCCGTACTGCAGCGCGGTCATGCCCTGTTCGGCGATGATCTTCGCCGCGGTCCGGCCCAGCCGTTCCAGCGGCAGGGACTCCAGGTACGGGCTGCCGCCCGCCAGCGAGACGAGGCCGGGGCGCATCGAGATGTCGAAGACATCGCGGACTGCCGATTGCTTGATATTTGCTGCGCGCTCCGAGAACAGGTCCTCGTGGCGGTGGGCGGACGGAGCCGCACGTTCGATTGCGTCAATTGCCTCAGCCGGAAGTACTTCTGCGGCGGCATCAAGTGTTTCGTGGGTCACATCTCCCAGAATACAACCCTTGTTGCCACAGGGAAAACCTTTGTTTTCAAGGGGCCCAAAAGAGCCCGCACAAGGACACCCCCGGCCGCAGGAACGCGACCGGGGGTGTCCGGAGTGGAGCGGACAGCTAGGCTGCGGAGGCCGTGCGGGACTCTTCCAGTGCCTCAAAGACGGCCTTGATCTGCTCAACAACCTCGGCGTCGTCCTTCGGGTGGACCTCGGCGAAGCGGACCATGGAGCCAGGAACGGCCAGCTTGACGTTCCCGAGCACCCGGGCCCCGGCGATGCCGACGGCCTTGCGCGCCTCATCCTGGGCCCACACTCCACCGAACTGGCCGAATGCAGTACCGACGACGGCGGTCGGCTTGCCGCTCAGGGCGCCGGCGCCGAAGGGGCGGGACAGCCAGTCGATGGCGTTCTTGAGCGAGGCGGGAACTGTGCCGTTGTGCTCCGGAGTGACCAGGAGCAGGATGTCGGCGTCGTTTGCGGCGGCACGCAGGGCAGCTGCGGCGGCAGGAACCTGGCCCTCGACGTCGATGTCCTCGTTATAGAACGGGATGTTGCCGAGGCTGTCGTGGATAAGGACCTCCACCTGCTCCGGGGCGTTCAACTGGATGGCTTCAGCCAGTTTCTGGTTGGTGGAGCCGGTGCGCAGGCTGCCGACCAGGGTGAGAACGGTGTTCTTGGACATGTGAACTCCTGGGTGTCGCGCCGCGGGAGATGCTGCGGCTGGCTGGTGATGGAGGCCTTGCAGGCCTTCACAGATCGAAACGGACTGCGGTCCGTTTCTATTCCCCCGGGCTAGAATGTGCGTTGTGAGCCTGATCCCCATCCGCCCGCCCCTGGAGCCTGAACGCCGCGACGCGGCCCGCAACCGCGAACTGCTGCTCCGCGCTGCCCGCGAGCTCATCGAGGAATGCGGGGCGGACGGCCTGACCATGGGCACGCTGGCGCAGCGGGCCGGCGTGGGCAAAGGGACGGTGTTCCGCCGGTTCGGCAGCAGGGCGGGGCTGATGATGACGCTGCTCAGCGATGCGGAAGCCGAGTTCCAGGGGCGGTTCATGTTCGGCCCGCCGCCGCTGGGCCCCGGTGCTCCGCCACTGGAGAGGCTCATCGCCTTTGGCGGGGAGCGGATCACCTGGGTGCTGGAATTCGGCGAGCTGGCCCGGGCCGCGGATGCGTCCGCCCATAACCGGTTCGACGTGCCGGCAGCCGTGCTCTGGCACCGGCATCTGGAGATGCTGCTGGTGCAAGCGGGTGTGACGGCCGACCCCTGGTTGATGGCCACCTCGCTGAGCGCCACCCTGGAACCGGAACGGATCCTGCATGCCGTCCGCGTGCACCGGATTGCCCCGGAGCGCCTCGCCGCGTCCTGGCGCGAGCTCGTCTCGCGCGTCGTGCGCGGGGCCTAGTCCGATCCGGATCCCGGCCGGGCCGCAGCGAAGCAGTTCCCCGGAAGTCTTCATAACGATCTGATACCTGACACGCGGAACGCCTGGCCCGGGGGCACCTGGCGGCGGTGTGCATGTGATAGTTTCCTCTGGAATGTGACCCGCAACATAGTCCACAAGGGCTTGCCGAAAGGCGTGCGGGCGGCCAGATACCCGCTGGCCAGGATCCCGGATCGGCAGCGGTAACCCCCTGCCGGACGGGGATTACGGAAGGATCAAGTTGTGAATCTTGTCAGGAATCCTGCGCGCGGCGTGGCTGAAAGAACCGATCCGGCAGCGGCAGAGACCGCACAGACAACGACGATCCAGAACTAGTCGTCCCATGCTCCGATACCTCGCCAAACGTGCCATCACGTATGTCTTCATGATCTTCCTGACCACCACCGCCGGGTATTTCCTGGCCGTGAATACCCTGCAGCCCGCACTGCTGGAGCAGGAACGGATCCCGCGGCCCACCCCCGAGCAGGTGGCCAATTCCTTCCGGCTCAAGGGCCTGGATCCGGAGCTCAGCCCGTGGGAGCGCTACGTTGAGTGGCTGACGGCGATCGTCACCCGTTGGGACTGGGGACGCAGCCCCAACGGCGCGTTCATCAACGCCGAATTCGGCGACCGGGTCTGGATCTCGACCCGGCTGTTCCTGGCCTCCATCATCCTGACCCTGATCATCGGCGTCGCACTGGGCGTGTACACGGCGGCGCGGCAGTACAAGGCCTCGGACCGGGTCATCACCTCGTACAGCTACCTCGTCTACATCGTGCCGGCCCCGATCGCCTACTTCCTCGTGCAGCTCGGTGCCATCAACATCAACGAGTCGGTCGGCGAACGCATCTTCTTCGTCACCGGCATCTCCACGCCAGGGCTCGAGGGCGACGGCTGGGCCCAGTTCGTGGACATGCTGGCACACTACGCGGTGCCCACCTTCGCGATCACGATTGTGGGGTGGGGCACCTACCAGATCGCCCAGCGCCAGTACCTCCTGGACAACGTGAATGCCGACTTTGTCCGGACGGCGCGGGCCAAGGGACTGACCCGGAACCAGGCCATCAGCCGGCACGCGCTGCGGGTGTCCTTCATCCCCGTGGCGCAAAGCATCGCCTTCACGATCCCCGCCATATTTGCCGGCGGCTTCTTCGCCGAGAAGATCTTCGCCTGGCACGGCGTCGGCTCCTGGAGCATCGACGCGATCGCCCTGCAGGACGTCAACGCCGCGACGGCGACCCTCGCCTACGGCTCCGTGATCTTCGCGATCGGCGCGATCCTCGCGGACTTCGCCACCACCCTGGTCGACCCGAGAGTGCGGGTGCAGTAACCATGACAAACCTCAACACCATCGATCCGGCCGCCGCCGGCGAGGCAAAAATCGAGAACAACGACGTCGTCATCGCGAAGTCCTCGATCATCCTCCGCCGGTTCCTGCGCAACAAGACGGCCGTCGTCGGCCTGGTCATCTTCCTGGCACTGACCCTGTTCTCCTTCGTGGGCGGCTTCTTTACCAGCTGGGACAAGGAGACGATCGACCCGTTCAACATCGGCATGCCGCCGTCGGCCGAGCACCCTTTGGGCACGTCCCAGGCCGGGATCGACCTCTATGCCCTGACCGTGGAGGGCACCCGGATCTCGATCCTCATCGGCCTGGTCGTGGGGCTCGTTTCGGTCCTCATCGCGGCCGTGTACGGCTGCACCATGGCCTACTTCGGCGGGAAGGTGGACAAGGTCATGCTGTTCGTCCTCGAAGCCCTGATCATGATGCCGGCCCTGCTGGTCGTCGCGGTCGCCACGAGTGGCGGCGGCAACGGACTGCAGCAGTCCCTGCCCAGCTGGCTCCTGCTCATCATGGTGCTGCTGGTCTTCAGCTGGATGGGCACGGCCCGCCTCATCCGCTCGCTCTCGATGTCCCTCATGACGCGCGACTTCGTCAAGGCGGCCCAGTACATGGGGATTCCGCCGCGGCGCATCGTCTGGCGCCACCTTGTCCCGAACATCGGCTCGCTGCTGGTCCTGGACATCACCCGCGGTATCACCGGAGCGATCCTGGCCGAGGTTGCGTTCTCCTTCATCGGGATCGGCATCAAAGTCCCCGACGTCAGCCTGGGTGTGCTGATCGGGCAGGCCACCTCCCAGGTCTCCACCTTCCCGTGGATGTTCTGGGTACCGCTGACCATCATGTTCCTGCTGACCGGTTCGCTCGCCATGATGAACGACGGGCTGCGTGACGCGTTCGATCCCAGTTCGAGCTCCGTTGGCCGCGCCAGGAAGAGCGGCCCCCAGAAGAGTGAGTCCGGCATGACACAGACCGCACAGAAGAAGACCACATGAGCCACGAAATGACCGCCAGCACCGGGTCCGCCGGCCTCTCCGCCGTCGAGCGCCTCCACGTCGCCGGGCTGCACGCCGCAGGTGATGCCCCGGCGGATGCCGTGCTCTCCGTCAGGGACCTGTTCGTCCGCTTCAATACGGAGAACGGGGTGGTGCACGCCGTCCGCGGCATCGACTTTGACCTGCGCCCCGGCAAAACGCTGGGCATCGTGGGCGAATCGGGCTCCGGAAAGTCCGTCACCTCCATGGCCATCCTGGGCCTGCTGCCCCCGACGGCTGAGATCACTGGTTCGGTCCGGCTTCTGGGCAAGGAACTGCTGGGACTCAGCGACAAGGCCATGTGCCGGCACCGCGGCAACGACATCGCCATGGTCTTCCAGGATCCGCTGTCCTCCCTGACCCCGGTCTATACGGTAGGCAACCAGATCATCGAGGCGCTAACGGTCCACAACCCCGGCATGAGCAAGCAGGCCAAGGAAGCGCGCGCCGTCGAGCTTCTCGGCATGGTGGGCATCCCCAGCCCCAAAGACCGGATCAAGGCCTTCCCGCATGAGTTCTCCGGCGGCATGCGCCAGCGCGTTATGATCGCAATCGCGATCGCGAACAACCCGCGCGTGCTGATCGCCGATGAGCCCACGACGGCGCTCGACGTCACCATCCAGGCGCAGGTCCTCGAGGTGCTGCACACCGCGCAGGAGGAAACCGGCGCCGCCGTTGTGATGATCACCCACGATCTCGGGGTCGTCGCCGGCATGGCGGACGAGATCATGGTGATGTATGCCGGCAAGCCGGTGGAGACCGGCAGCGTCGATGACATCTACTACAACCCCCGGATGCCCTACACGATGGGCCTGCTTGGCGCGGTGCCGCGCGTTGACGTGGCCGAGAAGTCCTCGCTCGTACCGATCGAGGGCATCCCGCCGAACCTCATCCACCCGCCGACGGGTTGTTCGTTCGCGCCGCGCTGCCCGCTGGCCAGCGACTCCTGCCTTAAGGGCGAGCCGGAGCTGTGGCCCGTCGCCGGAGACAACCTGGACGGCGGCCTGCCGCACCAGGCCGCCTGCATCAAGACCGATTCCCTCGGCCTCGAAGTGGACGTCCGCGAGATCTTCCAGGCCCCGGCCGTTCCGGTGTCACGCTTTGACGCGATCCCGCGCGAGGAGCGCCGGACCGTGCTGGAGCTCAGGGACGTCAGGAAGCACTTCCCGCTGATGAAGGGCGCCCTGCTCAAACGCCGGATCGGCACCGTCAAGGCGGTTGACGGGCTGAGCTTCGACATCCGCGAGGGCGAGTGCTTCTCGATCGTCGGCGAGTCCGGCTGCGGCAAAACCACCACCCTGCTGGAAATTATGGAGTTCCATAAGGACCAGGACGGTGAGGTGGTCATCGGCGGCCTCAGCAACAAGGAAGCCTCCGACGCGAAGACTAAGAGCGCCATGCGCAAGGAACTCCAGATGGTGTTCCAGGACCCCACCGGCGCCCTCGATCCGCGTTTCACCGTCTTTGAAGTGCTGTCCGAGCCGCTCGAGAACGCGGGCATGGCCAAACCTGCGATCCGGAAGCGGATCATGGAGCTGATGGACCTCGTGGGCCTCCAGCCGGACCACGTCAACCGCTTCCCCAACCAGTTCTCCGGCGGCCAGCGCCAGCGCATCGGCATCGCCCGCGCCCTCGCCGTGAACCCCAAACTGGTGGTCCTGGACGAGCCGGTGTCCGCCCTGGACGTGTCCGTCCAGGCCGGCGTCATCAACCTGCTGGACCAGCTCCGCGCGGAGCTCGGGCTGAGCTACCTGATGGTGGCCCACGACCTGTCCGTGGTGCGGCACATCTCCAACCGGGTGGCCGTGATGTACCTGGGCAAAATCGTGGAGATCGGCGACGTCGACAGCGTCTTCGACAATCCGCGCCACCCCTATACCCGGGCCCTGCTCTCCGCGATTCCGGTCCCCGACCCGGTCCTGGAACGCACGCGCGCACGCATCATCCTGCAGGGCGATTTACCCTCGCCGCTCGAGGCGCCGGCGGGCTGCAACTTCGCCACGCGCTGCCCGGTCTTCGCGGCACTGCCGGCGGCAAAGCAGGAGAAGTGCCTGACCCAGGAGCCCGGACTGTTGACAGTCACGGACTCCCTGGCGGCCGCCGGCGCCGGAGCCCCCGGACATCCGGCCGCCACCGGCCGCCGGGCCGCCCCCGGGGCTTCCACAGACCAGCAATTTGCCTGTTTCTATCCGGACGGCGAACTGGTCGCGGACATGCTCGTTGTCCACGAAACCACCTGACCTGCCAGTCTCACGCATCACAACTCGCACCAAAAGAAATGAAGGGGAACACATGAAGAATCTGACCAAGATCGGCGGCGTTACCGCCGTCGTTGCAGCGCTTACGCTGACCGCCTGTGGCGGTGGCGGCGGCGCTGCAAAGGGTCCCGAGACCGCCAAGGGCCAGGACGCGGGAAGTGACCTGGCCAAGCTGGTCAGCATCAACGCGAAGGAAGCCAAGGACCTGCAGCCGGGCGGCACCGTCACCCTGCCGCTGGGCAACATCGGGCCGGACTTCAACGGGTTCTCCAACAACGGCAACAGCGCGGACAACACCGCCCTGCACCGTCCTATCGACCAGGCCGGCACCTGGGGCTGCTGGAACTTCGACTTCGATGGCGCCGCCACGCCGAACAAGGATTTCTGCGAAGACGTCAAGAGCGACGTCAAGGACGGCAAGCAGACCATCACCATCAAGGTGAACGAGAAGGCCACCTACAACGACGGCACGCCGATCGACGTCAAGGCCTTCGAAAACACCTGGAACATGCTCAAGGGTGAGAACAAGGACATCGACATCGTCAGCTCCGGCGCGTACGAATTCGTTGAATCCGTCAAGGCCGGTGCCAGCGACAAGGAAGTTGTTGTCACCACCACCCAGCCGGTTTACCCGCTGGATGCCCTGTTTACCGGCCTGGTGCACCCGGCCGTGAACACCCCGGCGATCTTCAACGAAGGCTTCACCGGCGACATGCACCCGGAATGGATGGCCGGGCCGTTCAAGCTGGACCAGTATGACAGCGCCGCCAAGACGGTCACCCTCGCCCAGAACGACAAGTGGTGGGGCACCAAACCGGTCCTGGAGAAGGTCATCTTCCGCCAGCTTGAGACCAGCGCCCAGATCGCCGCCTTCAAGAACGGTGAAATCGACGGTGTGTCCGCCAACACCATCACCCCGTACAAGCAGCTCGACGGCACCAAGGACTCCGAGATCCGCCGCGGCCAGCGTCTCTTCGCCGGCGGCCTGAACCTCAACGCGCAGAAGGCGCCGATGACCGACGCCGCCATCCGCAAGGCGGTCTTCACTGCCGTCGACCGCGAGGCCCTGCGCAAGGTCCGCTTCAACGGCCTGAACTGGGAAGAAACCAGCTCCGGATCGATGATGCTGCTGCCGTTCTCCAAGTACTACCAGGACAACTACCCGGTCAAGGAGACCGGCGCCGAGGCCGCCAAGAAGGTCCTCACGGACGCCGGCTACACGGCCAACGCCGCAGGCATCATGGAAAAGGACGGCGTCCCGGCCGCGTTCAAGATCAGCAACTTCGGTGACGATCCCACCACCCTGGCCTTCGCGCAGACCCTGCAGAACCAGCTCAAGGCCGGCGGCATGGATGTTGGCATCGACCAGCGCGCTTCTGCCGACTTCGGCAAGGTCCTGGGCAGCCGCGACTTCTTCATGTCCGTCTCCGGCTACACCGTGGGCCCTGACGCGACCGACTCCGTCAAGCAGTTCTACGATTCCAAGACGAATGAGAACGAACTGGGCGACGCCGAACTGGACGCTGAGATCAAGAACCTCTCCACCATCGCCGACAACGATGAGCGGAACAAGGCAGCCATGGAAGTTGAAAGGAAGCACATGGAGAAGTACTTCTCCATGGGTGTTGTGATGAACGGTCCGCAGATCTCCTTCGTGCGCACCGGATTGGCCAACTACGGCCCGTCCCTGTTCAAGAGCCTGTCCCAGGTTCCGGACTGGACCACCATCGGCTGGGAAAAGAAGTAGTCCCCAGCTAGGCAGCTCCGCAAGCAGTCAGGGCCGGCACCCCCATCGGCGGGGGTGCCGGCCTTCGCCGTTTAACCCGGGGACTCAGAATGCGCCCGGGGTAGCGTGGGACCATGACAACAGACTCCGCCCGGCCCATCCGCGCGGCCGTCGCCGGCTTCGGCCTCTCGGGCAGCGTCTTCCACGCCCCGCTGCTCGCCGCCGACCCCGCCTTTTCCGTCGAGGTGATTTCCACCTCCGACGCCGGCAGGCAGGCGACCGCCTCCGCCCGGTATCCCGGCATCCGTCTGGTGGATACCCCGGCGGACATCCTGGAGCTCGCCGGCGAACTGGACCTGCTGGTCCTGGGAACCCCGCCGGCTACCCACTACCCGCTCGCGAAAGCCGCGCTGGAAGCCGGGCTCGACGTCGTCGTCGACAAGCCGTTCACCGTGCGCAGCGCCGAAGGCGAGGAGCTGATCCGGCTCGCGGCGCAGCTGCGACGCGTGCTCACAGTCTTCCAAAACCGGCGCTGGGACGGCGACTACCTGACCCTCCGGGGCCTGGTGGACAGCGGCGTGCTCGGCACCCTGACGCGGTTCGAATCCCGCTTCGAACGCTGGTCCCCGGCGGTCGCCAAGGCCTGGAAGGCGGCAGCGACGGCGGAGGGCGGCGGCGGGGTGCTGCTCGACCTCGGCACCCACCTGCTGGACCAGGCCGTACAGCTGTTCGGCCCCGCCACCCTCACGCACGCGGAACTGGATGCCCGGCGGCCCGGCGGGCTGACCGACGACGACGTGTTCCTGGCCCTGCGGCACGAATCCGGCGTCACGAGCCATCTGTGGATGAATACGCTTTGCGCCCAGCAGGGACCGCGGTTCCGGCTGCTGGGCAGCGCGGGCGGCTTCACCAAGCATGGCGTTGACCCGCAGGAGCCGTTCATTGTGGCGGGCGGCAGCCCGCTGGACCCGGACTACGGCGTCGAAGACCGGAACTGGGCCGGGCTGCTGGGCCGGGACGGTCACCTCGACCGGCTGCCCACCGAGCGTGGCGCCTACCCGGAGTTCTACCGGATCCTGGCGGCGAAGATCCACGACGGCGGGGCGGCCTCGGCGCTGCCGGTCCCGGTGGATCCGGCGGGCCCGGTGGAGGTGCTGCGGCTGATTGAGCAGGCCCGGTCCTTGGCTTAAAACACCATCGGCTGCTCCAATACCGCCGTTTTGGGGGTCCCAAAGGGCGGTATCGGAGCAGCCGGTGCCGTGCTGGCTAAGCCGGGACCGGCTGGCTACGCGGAGACCAGCTCGTGCCAGTCGGCGACGAGGGGCAGGTTGTGTGCCTGGGAGACCGAGCGGTGCGCCACCTTGCCACCGGCGATGTTGAGGCCGGCGGCGAGGGCGGCATCACGTTCAAACGCGGCCTTGACGCCCAGGTTGGCCAGGGCGACGGCATAGCGCAGGGTGACGTTGGTCAGCGCGTAGGTGGAGGTGTTCGGAACGGCGCCCGGCATGTTGGCGACGCAGTAGAAGATCGTGTTGTGCACCTTGTACGTCGGTTCCTGGTGCGTGGTGGGGTGCGTGTCCTCGAAGCAGCCGCCCTGGTCCACGGCGATGTCCACCAGCACGGAGCCGGGCTTCATCCGGGCAACGAGCTCGTTGGTGACCAGCTTCGGGGCCTTGGCGCCCGGGATCAGCACGGAGCCGATCACCAGGTCGGCGTCCACCACAGTCTTCTCGATCTCGTACGCGTTGGACGCCACGGTCTTCAGGCGGCCCTGGTACTGGGCGTCCAGTTCGCGCAGGCGGTTGATGTTGATGTCCAGGATGGTGACGTCGGCGCCGAGTCCGATGGCCATGGCGGCGGCGTTGGTGCCGGCAACACCGGCGCCGAGGACAACGACCTTGGCGGGGCGGACGCCCGGTACGCCGCCGAGCAGCACACCCTTGCCGCCGGCCGGAGCCATCAGCGAGGTGGCGCCGACCTGGACGGAGAGACGGCCGGCAACCTCGGACATCGGGGCGAGCAGCGGCAGGGTGCGGCCCTCCTGGACGGTCTCGTAGGCGATGGCGGTGACGCCGGAGTTGATGAGCTCCTGTGTCAGCTCCGGCTCGGCAGCCAGGTGCAGGTAGGTGAAGAGGACCAGGCCCTTGCGGAAGCGGTGGTACTCGGACTTGACCGGCTCCTTGACCTTCATGACCATGTCCGCGCGGGACCAGACGTCATCGGCGTCGACGACGATCTCGGCGCCGGCGATGGCGTACTCCTCGTCCGTGATGCCCGAGCCCAGGCCCGCGCCGCGCTCCACCAGGACCGAGTGGCCGTGGGTGCGGAATTCGTGCACGCCCGCAGCTGTGATGGCGACGCGGAATTCATTGTTCTTGATCTCTTTGGGGACACCGATGATCATGTGGGGGCTCCAGTCCTTGGCGGCCCGGTGGGCCTGGGTGAATGCGGGAAAGTCGTACTTCCAGAATAGATCCGGCTGTGAGGCAAGCGACAGGCGCTGTCCCGCGGCAGTGGCCGCTTCTCGCGGAAATCCGCGCTTTACCAAATACCGGGCTGGACATTTGTCGACCCGGCAGGCGTCAGGTGTCGCCTGCTGTTCGTTGGGGTGGTGTTCGCCGCGGCGTTTCCAGCGGAGGCAGCATCGGCAGTAGTGTTGCAGCATGCACCAGCAGGACGTCGAACAGCTTGTGGAGCAGGTCGCACTGCAACTGGGCCGCGGGCTCTCACTCGAGGATCTCGACGGCCAGCTGCTCGCCTACAGCTCCAACCAGTCGCACGCCGACCGGGTCCGGGTGAATTTCCTGCTCAGCAAGCGAGTTCCGGTGGACGTCAGCGCCTGGCAGCTCTCGCACGGGATCGCCATGGCGGTCCGCCCGGTGGTCGTTCCTGCCAACGCGGAGCTTGGGATGCTGGGCCGCGTCTGCGTACCCCTGCTGGTGCGGGGCTTCCGGGTGGGTTACCTCTGGGTCCAGCTCGGCGCCGATGAGCCGAACGCGACAACGGTCCTCGCGCAACTGCCCGAGGTGGCCGGCGAGCTGGAGAAGCTCTCGGCCCTGCTGCTGGAGTCCAACACGGCCGAATCCGAGTTCCGCCGCCGCCGCGAACAGGAATTCCTGGCCGCCTGCCGGGGCGAGTCCAACGCCGTCGCGGCCGTGGCTGGCTGGAAGGAAGTCCAGGGGCGCGGACCCTGGCAGCTGGTGACCGTACTGGATGCAGACGGCTGGGCGGAAGGCTCGGACCCGATCGCTTCTACGCTGGTCCACCGCTCCGCCGCGCTGCAGGCCACTATCGGCGTGGACGCCACACTGTTCAGCGCCGGCACGGAGACCCACGCCGTCGTCCTGTTCAGGGAGTCGACCGGCCGCGCGAACCATGCCCAGGTGCTGGTCCATTACCAGCTGGAGCTGGCCAAGCGGACCGGCCGGCCGGTCCACCGGATCATCCTGGGAACCTCCGAGGGCTTCGCGCGGCCCCGGGAACTTGCCGATGCGTACCGACAGTCACGGCAGGCCGCACAGGCCGCTGCGGTGGATCCCCAGCTGGGAGAACTCGTGGACTGCCGCGCCACCGGGATCTACCAGCTGCTGGCCTCGGCCGGCGGCGGGGCGGGGGCATGGGCGGACGCTGGCTCGGTCTATTTCCGCCTTCTGGAGGACCACGACCGGAACCACGAGCTGCTGCCGGTACTGGAGCTGTTTTATGACAATGACGGATCAGTCCAGGAAGTGGCGGATAAGCTGCACCTGCACCGGAGCAGCATCTACAACCGGCTGGGCCGGATCCGCCAGCTGCTCGGCGTCGACCCGCTCAAAGGGATGGTGCGGCTGGAACTCCACGCGGCGCTGAAGGCCCGGCGCTGGGCGGCCCGCCCCAGGATCTAGGGCCGGCAGTCTCAGGAACCGCGGCCCTCGCGTTTGGGCTGCTCGGCCGCCAGCGTCGTCCCTTGCGCGGTTTCCCGCGCTCTTTCTCTCGCCGTCTCACGCGCTCGTTCTCTCCTGCGGAGCGAGATCCGGTTGTCCATCCACATGGAGACGGCCACAAACGCAACACAGCTGGACATAAAGGCTGCCGTATTGTTCAGCCCCATGGAGTTTCCGAGGATGCCCGTGAGCACCATGGCGGCAATGCCGGCCACGATGTGCCACCCTCTGAACTTACGCACAAGCCAAGCGTAACCCCGGCCTTCTCCGCGTTTCCGCGAAGGCCCGGGATCGTTGTTTGATCCTTATCATGCCGTCACGAAGCATCCGCGGCACCGTCATCCCCGTGGCCCGGAGCTACGTCCGCGGTACTGTTCTTCTTCTGTTTGTCCAGCCAGGCCATGACGTCGGCGAGCCGGATCCGCCGGTGTGTGCCCCGGTATTCCACCGGGATTTCGCCGCGGTCCGTCATGTTCCGCAGATAGGTGTGCGAGATCCCGGCCAGCTCGGCCGCCCGGGACGTGGTCAGCATTTCCTCGACGCTGCTGACCGTCACCGCTTCACCCCGGCTGAAGCGCGCCAGCAGGTCCACGACGGCGTCCCGTGCCTGGGGCGGCAGCCGGTGGACGGTGCCGTCGACGAACACCGTGATGTCGTCGCTGCCGTTGAGGGCGTACCGGAGTTTCTGCGCGTCCTCAGCCGGAAGGGGGGCCGTCACCCGGGGAGCAATCAGTGTCATGGAGTGCATCCTAGCGCCCCGGATCAGCCGCACACTGCCTCTGCCTGTCGCGGCGCTACAGCCCGAGCTCTTCGAGGACCGGCAGCTTCGCCCTGACCCAGGCGCGGGCCTCGGTGGCGCTCGGTGCGGAGAGGGCCAGTTTGGCCAGTTCCTGCGCCTCGGCCAGGGTGACGGTCTTCAGCACGGCCGCCACGGCGGCGAGGGATCGGGCTGTCATGGACAGGGTCGAGACGCCGAGCCCGGTGAGGACGACGGCGAGGGCCGGGTCCGCGGCGGCCTCGCCGCAGACACCGACCGGTTTGTGGTGGCCCTCCGCGGCGGAACCTTCCACGGTCAGTCCGACAAGCCGGAGCACGGCGGGCTGCCACGGCGTGTTCAGCGCCGCCAGCGGGCCGAGCTGGCGGTCGGCGGCCATGGCGTACTGGGTGAGGTCGTTGGTGCCCAGGCTTGCGAAGGCCACTTCCCGGAGGATGGCCTCGGCCGTGAGCGCCGCGGACGGAACCTCCACCATGACTCCGGGGGTCTTGATCCCGGCCTCGGTGCACAGCGTGGCGAAGCGGGCGGCCTCCTCCGCGGTGGAGATCATCGGCGCCATCACCCAGACGTCGGCCCCGGACTCCTGCTCGGCCCGGGCGATGGCCTGCAGCTGGCGTTCCAGCACACCCGGCGTGGTGAAATCGGTGCGGTACCCGCGGACGCCGAGTGCGGGGTTGGGCTCCGTGGCGTCGGTGAGGAAGGGCAGCGGCTTGTCCGCGCCGGCGTCGAGCGTCCGGAGCACCACCTTCTTGCCCGGGAACGCATCGAAGACGCCCTTGTACGCGGCGGCCTGTTCGTCCACAGTGGGCTCGGTGTCCCGCTCCAGGAAACAGAACTCGGTCCGGAACAGCCCCACCCCCTGCGCGTTCAGCTTCGCGGCGGCCACGGCGTCCTTGCCCCCGCCGACGTTGGCGAGCAGCGGTACCAGGTGGCCGTCAGCCGTCGCGCCGGTGCCGTCGAAGTCCGCCAGCAGCGAGGCGGTGGCAGCCCAGTGGTCGGCGGCGGCGCGCTGCGAGTCATCCGGGTCCACGCTGATGAGGCCTGCGGCGCCGTCCACATAAACCTCCGTGCCGTCCGGAAGCTGGTCGACGCCGGCTGCGGCCACGACGGCGGGAAGGCCCAGCGAGCGGGCAATGATCGCGGTGTGGGACTGCGGTCCGCCGCCGGCGGTGAGCAGCGCCAGGATCTTCTCCGGATCCAGGGTGGCGGTGTCCGCCGGGGCGAGATCCTCGGCGATCAGGATGAACGGGGTGAGGGAGGACGGGATGCCCGGGGCCGGGACGCCGCGCAGTTCGGCCACGATCCGGGCCCGGACGTCCAGGACGTCGGTGGCCCGCTCCGCCATGTAGCCGCCCAGGTTGTGCAGCATCTCCGAGACGGAGGCACCGGCTTCCCAGATGGCACGCTGGCCGGAGGTGCCGCGGCCGATCAGCTTGGCAGCGGATTTCAGGAGCATCGTGTCCGTCGCCATCAGGGCCGTGGCTTCCAGGACCGCCTTGCCGTCGCCGCTGACCGTCCCGGCCCGGACCTTCAGCTCATCGTGGACAGCCTTCGCCGCCGTCTTCAGTGCCGCAGTCGCTTCATCGGCCGTGACGCCTGCCGGCAATTGCTCCCCGGCGGGCGGTTCGCTGACGGGTTTGGGCATCTGGCGGATGGTTCCGATGATGCGGCCGGGGCTGACGCCTACTCCTGGGAAGTTCTGCACTGAAGGTCCTCATTCTCTGCCGTGGGCCGGTAAGCCGGTGAGTCAGGCGCCGCCGGAGCCGGCCGTCCGATCCCGGTACCTGGAAAAAGTGTATGTGATGCACTTCATATAGCGTTGCTATAGGTGCTAGGGTAGCGGTTATGAGTTTCGATGGCCAGCCTCCGCCCAAGACACGGCTGCTGCGTGCGGCGGCTGAACTGCTCGCCAACTCCGCCGGGGGCACGGTTTCCACCCGCCAGATCACCCAGCGGGCCGGGGTCACCGCGCCGACCCTCTATCACCACTTCGGTGACAAGGAAGGGCTGTTCGACGCGGTCGTCGCGGCAGGTTTTGAGGAGTATGTGGCGGGCGAACGCGACTTCGCACCGTCAGGACAGCCGCTGGAGGATATCCGGCGGCTCTGGGACAACCACGTGCAGTTTGGGCTCAAGCAGCCGGAACTGTACCTGGTCATGTTCGGCAACATCCGCCCCGAGAGCCGCCCGGCCGTCGTCGCCGACGCCGAGGGCCTGATGGAGGAAATGCTGAACAAGGCCGCCGTCGCCGGGCAACTTAACGTCCCTCCGCGGGAAGCAGCCAGGAGCATCCTGGCCGCCAACGTCGGCGTGACACTCATGCTGATCACGGAAAAGGCGCCAGAGCGCAACCTTGAGCTGTCCACCATGACCCGCGACGCCATGATCTTTGCGGTGTCCTCGGAACAGGCCAAGAACAGCGGTCCCCAAGCGTCCGGGAAATCGTCAGTGGTGGTGGCGGCGATAGCCCTGAACGCTGCACTGCAGGCATCGCATTCGGACCAGCTCTCCAGTTCGGAACTCAAGCTCTTCCTCGAATGGCTCCACCGGATCTCCACAAGCTCCACCAGCTAATTTTCGCGAAATTATTGGACCATCCTGCCGTGCAGCAGGAATGGCGGTTAGGAAATCACATGGCAACAGAGACAGTTGCGAAACCCCGAACCAGCGTGCGGGTGGGCGTCCAGAAATTCGGGACGTTCCTGTCCGGAATGATCATGCCCAACATCGGCGCGTTCATCGCCTGGGGCATCATCACGGCCCTCTTCATCCCGGCGGGCTTCCTGCCCAACGAGGAGCTCGCCAAGCTTGTTGGGCCGATGATCACCTACCTGCTCCCGCTCCTGATCGGCTACACCGGCGGCCGCATGGTCTACGGCGTGCGCGGCGGCGTCGTGGGAGCGGTGGCCACCACGGGCGTCATCGTTGGTACGGACATTCCCATGTTCATCGGTGCCATGATGCTGGGCCCCCTCACGGCCTGGCTCATGAAGAGGCTGGACAAACTCTGGGAAGGCCGGGTCAAACCGGGCTTCGAAATGCTGATCGACAACTTCTCGGCCGGCATCCTCGCCGCCGGAATGGCGGTCGTTGGCCTGTTCGTGGTCGGCCCGGTGGTGAAGGCTTTCAGCGACGGGGCCAGCGCCGTCGTCGAGTTCCTCGTCATCAACGGCCTGCTGCCCTTCACGAGCATCTTCATCGAGCCCGCGAAGGTCCTGTTCCTGAATAACGCCATCAACCACGGCATCCTCACGCCCCTGGGGACACAACAGGTGCTGGAGGAGGGCAAGTCCATCCTGTTCCTGCTCGAAGCCAACCCCGGTCCGGGCTTCGGAATCCTGCTCGCCTACTCGATCTTCGGCACGGGACTGGCCAAGGCGTCGGCGCCGGGTGCAGCCCTGATCCAGTTCGTCGGCGGAATCCATGAGATCTATTTCCCGTACGTGCTCATGAAGCCCATCATGATCCTCGCCGCAATCGGCGGCGGCATGACCGGCATCTTCACCCTGGTTGTCACCGGTGCCGGGCTCCGGTCACCGGCAGCCCCGGGCAGCATCATCGCCGTCTACGCGGCGACCGCCCGCGACAGCTACGTCGGCGTGACCCTGTCCGTACTGTTCGCCACCACCGTATCCTTCCTGATCGCCTCGGTGATCCTCAAGGCCAGCAAGACGCCGGTGGGCGCCACCGAGGAAGAGGCCCTCGGGGCCGCCACCGTCCGGATGGAGGAAATGAAGGGCAAGAAGAGTTCTGTGTCCTCCCTGCTCACGGGTTCCGGTGCCGCCGCCGGTGCTGCCGCCGGCGGCATCGCAGTCCTCGCCGGCCCGGTCAAAAACATCGTCTTCGCGTGCGACGCCGGTATGGGTTCCAGCGCGATGGGCGCATCGGTGCTGCGGAACAAGTTCAAGGCTGCCGGCTTCCCGGGTGTCTTGGTCACCAACTCCGCGATCGCGAACCTGAGCGACACCTACGACGTCGTCATCACGCACCAGGACCTGACGGAGCGGGCCAAACCGGCCACCGCCAGCGCCGTGCACGTATCGGTGGACAACTTCATGAACAGCCCGCGCTATGACGAGATCGTGGAGCTGGTCAGGTCAAGCAATACGGACATTGGAACCCACGCTCCGGCCGCCGCGCCGGCGGCTGCCCCGGCCGCCACCCCGGCAACGCCCGAAGCTCCCGAGGAAACCGGCCCCGCCGGCATCCTTGTGGCGGAAAGCGTCGTGCTGAACGGCACGGCCACCACCCGCGACGCCGCCATCGACGAGGCCGGCCGGCTCCTGCTGGACCGCGGCGCCGTCGACGCCGGCTACCTGGACGCCATGCACGAACGCGAGGAATCCGTGTCCACCTACATGGGCAGCTTCCTCGCCATCCCGCACGGCACCAATGCCGCCAAGGACCACATTCTGAAGTCCGCGGTCTCCGTGATCCGCTACCCGGACGGCATCGACTGGAACGGCAAGGACGTGAAGTTCGTGGTCGGCGTCGCCGGCATCAACAACGAGCACCTGCACATCCTGTCCTCCATCGCCAAGGTCTTCACCAACAAGGCCCAGGTGGCACAGCTTGAGGCGGCCACCACGGTCGAGGAAGTCCTCGCCCTCTTCGGAAAGGTTAATTCATAGTGAAAGCTGTTCATTTCGGAGCCGGAAACATCGGGCGCGGATTCGTGGGGCTCCTGCTGCACGACGCGGGGTATGAGGTGGTGTTCGCGGATGTCGCCGGGGACCTGATCGCCCAGCTGGCCGCCGCGGACAGCTACCGGGTCCACGAGGTGGGGGAGCACCCCACCGTCCGCACCGTGGAGAACTTCCGCGCGCTGAACTCCGGCAGCCAGGAAGCGGAGGTCGTTGCGGAGATTGCGACGGCAGACATCGTCACCACCGCGGTGGGGCCGCATATCCTCAAGTTCGTGGCACCGGTGATCGCCAGGGGGATCGCTGCCAGGGCGGCCGGGCTCGCTCCGCTGCAGGTGATGGCGTGTGAGAACGCCATCAATGCCACGGACATCCTGAAGTCCGAAGTATCGGGGCAGTGGGACCCTGCCGCGGGTTCCCTGGACGCTGCCGCCGCGTTTGCGAACACGGCGGTGGACCGGATCGTGCCCAACCAGGAAGCCGGGCAGGGCCTGGACGTCACGGTGGAGACCTTTTACGAATGGGTCATCGACCGGACACCGTTCGGTGATGCGGTGCCGGTCATTCCGGGGGCCACCTTCGTGGATGACCTGGAGCCGTACATCGAGCGGAAACTGTTCACCGTGAACACCGGGCATGCCGCCGCAGCGTACTTCGGTTTTGAGGCCGGTCTCGGGAAGATTTCCGAGGCCATGGCCGACCAGGACGTCGCCGCCGATGTGCGCGCCGTCCTGGACGAAACCAAAGAGCTGCTGGTGGCCAAGCACGGCTTCAACCGTGACGAGCAGGAAGCCTATGTCCGGAAGATCCTGGGCCGCTTCTCCAACCCGTACCTGCCGGACACCGTTATCCGGGTGGGCCGGGCGCCATTGCGCAAGCTCAGCCGGCACGAACGCTTCATCGGTCCGGCAGCGGAGCTCGCAGAACGCGGGATCGTGCCGGAGGCCCTGCTCGGAGCGATCGCCGCAGCCCTGCGTTTCAACGACCCGGCCGACGCCGGGGCCGTGGAGCTCGGGCAGATCCTGGCCTCCTCCAGCGCCGACGAGGCCGCCGCGAAGATCACGGGCCTAGCCCCGGACCACCCGCTGTTCGCGGCGGTCTCCGCCCTGGTGGACGAGGCCAAGACTGCTGTTCAGTCCGTTTCCTGAATCGCCGAAGCACAGCGCGCCCCTACCCGCCCAGGTGACAGATAATGCCCATGTTTCCCCGAAACATGGGCATTATCTGTCACCTCGAGAGGCGGAAGCGTGCGCCGCGGTGCTCCCCGGCTCCCCGGCTCAGGCGTTGATGGAATCCTTCGCGGAGCCCTTCGGGACGAAGAGGGTCTCTGCGTGTTCCAGGGACATTCCGTTGGTCTCGGGGACCTTGAACTTCACGAAGAAGAACGACGCCGCCGCGAACATCGCGTACATGGCGTAGGTCAGGGGCAGGGAGGCCGCCGCCATGACCGGGAAGCTCAGGGTGATCGCGAAGTTGGCGATCCACTGGGCGGCCGCGGCGAGGCCCAGGGCGCGGGCACGGATCCGGGACGGGAAAATCTCGCCCAGCAGCACCCAGACGAGCGGGCCCCAGGAGGCGCCGAAGCTGATCACGAAGACGTTGGCGGCCACCAGGGCGGCCGGGCCCCAGGCGCCGGGCAGTGAAATCGCGTCGCCGGTGCCGGTGGCCGACCCGAAGGCGAGGGCCATGGTGCCCAGCGAGACGGCCATGCCGATGGAACCCGCAAGCATGATGGGCCGGCGGCCGATCCGGTCCACGAGGGCGATCGCCACGAGCGTCACGAGGATGTTCGTGATGGCGGTGGCCACGGAGATCGTCAGGGAGTCCTTCTCCTGGAAACCGACGGCCTTCCACAGGGTGGTGGAGTAGTAGAAGATCACGTTGATGCCGACGAACTGCTGCAGCACCGACAGGATGATGCCGATCCACACCACCGGCTGCAGGCCGAACGCCTTGCCGCGCAGGGAGCCCTTCTGGCCCGCCACCTTGTCTTCCTCGATGGCCTTTTTGATGTCGCGCAGGTGGCGGTCCGTGTCCTCGTTCGGGGCAATGGACTGGAAGATCTTCAGGGCTTCCTCGTCCTTGCCCTGGAAGACCAGGAACCGCGGCGACTCGGGCAGGGTGAAGGCGATCCAGCCGTAAACGACGGCGGGTACGGCGCCGGCGAGGAACATCCAGCGCCAGGCCTCGATACCGAACCAGAGAACTTCGCCGGCGCCGCCGGCGAAGTTGGCGAACAGGGCGTCCGAGAGCAGGGCCGCGAAAATACCCGTGGTGATGGCGAGCTGCTGGAGCGATGCCAGGCGGCCGCGGACATGGCGCGGGGAGATCTCGGAGATGTAGGCCGGGGCGATCACGGAGGCCAGGCCGATGCCCAGGCCACCGACGAGACGCCAGAAGATGAGGTCCCACACGCTGAAGGCGAAGCCGGTCCCGATGGCACTGACCAGGAACAGCAGCGCGCCGATCTTCATCGCCGGGATGCGGCCGTAGCGGTCGGCGACCCTGCCGGCCAGATAGGCACCCGCGGCGCAGCCAAGGAGGGCCACTGCGACGGCGAACCCGGTCACGGCCTCGCTCAGCGCGAACTCGTCCTTGATGGCGTCGACGGCGCCGTTGACCACTGAGGAGTCGAAGCCGAAGAGGAAGCCGCCCACGGCGCCCGCCACGGCCAGCCAAATGACCCGTTGGGGGATCCTGGCTACGGTCTGGTCCTGGGTGGTTGTCATCCGGCTCCCTCGGCATTTCGCATTCGACGGCCTGCGGCCACAGCTACCAAGTTTTACACCGGAGCCAGAGCGGTGCATGTCGCAGGGCCAAAAGTGAGACGAAACATACAGTTTGCAGGCACCGCGGGCGGAAGGCGTCGTCGTGCGCCGAGGTGAGATTTCGCGCCCATGTCCGGTCCAACCATGGGCGCGAACTCTCACCTCGGCAGAAGGGGTCCAGGAACTGTGGAGGACAGGTGGAGGCAAGCTGGGGATAACTTGAGCGACCGGCGCGGAATCCCATCATGATGAGGGAATGCGCCGACTTGAGCTCCCGACATTGCTGGCGGACGGTTCGTTCTCCGTCCTGGCTGCCGATGCGGCCGGGATCCCCCGGAAGCGCACCCGGGCCCGGGACCTGATCACCGTGTCCCGCGGTATCCGCGTCCCGGCCGGCAGCAGCGCACAGGGCGCGGCGGCTCTGAGGGCATACTGCCAACTCGACGACTACACCGCGCTCTGCCACCTCACCGCGGCGCGGATATGGCGCGTAGGCCTCCCGCTGTGGGCAGACGGGGACTGGCGGATCCACCTTGCCCGGCCGCGGGGCGGCAGCATCCCGAAACGGGCGAACGTGGCGGGACACCGCCTCGCGCTGCGGCCAGGGGATGTAGTGATGCTCGACGGCGTCCGGGTGACCTCGCCCGAACGCACCTTCCTGGACCTGGCTGCGACTCTGCCGCTGGACGATCTCGTGGCTGCCGGGGATTCCCTGGTCTCCGAACACGGTCCGGAGTTCCCCTCGCCCCGGGCAGCCCTGTCGAGCATCGAGTCGCTGCACCGGATGCTGCTCCAACACCCCGGAGCCCGGAACATCCGGAGGGCGCGGGAAGCCCTCGGGTTAGTGCGCGTCGGTGCGGATTCCCCGCCGGAGACACATCTGCGCTTGGCCGTAGTCCGCGGCGGCCTGCCGGAACCGGAGCTCAACATCGTGGTCTGGGGCCCGGCGGGAGTCCCGGAGTTGTGGCCGGATGCGGCCTATCCGGCGTTCGGGGTCTCGCTGCAGTATGACGGGGTCCACCATGGTGAGCCCGGTCAGCACCAGCGCGACATTCGCCGTGCACGGACCACGGACCTGCTGGGCTGGGCCGAGGTGAGGGTCTCGACGGACGACCTGACGGGGGAGCGCCCCGCTGTCGTCGGCAGGGTCCGGCGCGCCCTTCTGTCCCGGGGATGGACACCGAAGTGAGACTTCGCGCCCATGATTCGAAACATCATGGGCGCGAAGTCTCACGTCGGCGTGTTACCGCTCGATGAGGATCCCGTCCGGGTCGCACCAGATCATCGCGCCGGGCCGGAAGAGTACGCCGTCGATCTCCAGTTCGACGTCACTCTCGCCGGCGCCTGCCTTGGCGCTCTTCCGCGGGTTGCTGCCCAGCGCCTTCACGCCGAGCGGCAGTCCGGCGATGGCCGTCCGGTCGCGGATGGCGCCGTTAATGACGACGCCGGCCCAGCCGTTCGCGACGGCGCTTGCCGCGATCAGGTCCCCCATCAGGGCCGTGCGCACCGAGCCGGCGCCGTCCACTACCAGGACGGCGCCGTCCCCGGGGGTGGCGAGGGTGGACTTGACCAGGGCATTGTCCTCGAAGCAGCGGATGGTCCGGACCGGGCCGCTGAAGTGCGTGTTGCCGCCGAGCGACTGGAACTGCAGTGCCACGGAGTCGAGTTCCTCCCCCCGCTCGTCGTAGAGATCGGCGGTATTAACGGCGGATGCGGCCATCGGGTCTCCTCTTGCTGGTGCGAACGGTGTCACCGAAACTCGATGATTCATCAGAATCCACGAGTCTCCGGTCCCTAAGCTACCTCTTCTTACACGGTGTCCAGGTCTTGCCTCCGGGGGCATAGCAACGAGGACCGTTGTATCCCGGGTACGGGTTGGGCGCGGGGCCGGGGCTGCCGGAGGCACGTAGGCCGGAGGGACATAGGCTGGCGGAACATACGGTGGCGGAACGGGCGGGAGGTTTCGAAGCCGTTCAGCTTCAGCCGCAGCCGCCGCTGCGGCAGAAGCTTCCGCCACTTGTCGGGCAGACTCGGCGGCGGCGGCCTCCGCAAGGTTTTCCTTCTGCGCGCCAATGGCAGTTTTGTGCGCGTCCCCTGCGTCGGCAGCGGTATCCATCCTGTTCACCATCGCGGTCAGCTGGGCTGCCGTGTAAGCGGCCCAGTGGACATGGCTCTTGGCGTTCGCGGCGGCCTTGAGGGCGGCAACCGCGGCCAGTGCGGCGACCAGCCCTGCACGGCTCTCATCAAGGTCAACGGCAGCCTCAGCAAGCGGTGCGGCCACGATCGGTTCAACAGTCTTGGCTGCTTGTTCGATCTGCTGGGCGGGCAGGCAGGGAATTTCAACCGAGTTGAGGCCGGCACCTCTCGTGCGGGCATCCTCGAACGCCGCGACGACCGGCGGATAGAACTTCCTGTTGGGTTCGAACAAGACAGGAACTCCGAAGCCCGTCCGCGCGACCTCGGCGTGGACCAGTTTTCCACTTGAGTCGAAGACGCCTGCCAAGGTTCGGCCGTATTTGCCCAGCGGTTCCTTGTCCAGCGTGACCTTGGAGCCGACCGGCAGGAGCTGTTCAAGAACTTTCGTGGCCTCCGGACCCATGCACTCGACGGGCGCCTTGGGATCCTTGGTCTCTGGTGTGTCCACGTTGAGCTGCCGGACCGTCTTCTGTTCGCCCTGAGGGGAGGCCTCGAACGTATCTCCGTCAACGACACGGACTGCGACTGCCTGCCCGCCTGCGGAGTTCGAGGCCGGCCCGGCAGCATTCTTTTCATCGCTGGCCGATCCCGCGTTGCAGCCGGTGAGCGCCATGGCGGCTGCAATTGCCAGTCCCGCGGCCCTGGTGCGGGCAGCGCTGCCCGACGCTTTTAGCAGCAAAATGCATTCCCCCAGGAATGAGTGATGTGGGCTTTTCTCCGGAGTGGAGTTGCGCGGATAACATTGACAATACTTTGCCGGGCCACTTGTCGAGCCGGAATTCAACTTTTCCCTCGGCGGCTTATCGTGATCCCCACGATAGTCTGGCTCCACACTCAACTTCAGCGTGCGTCGGCCGTTTCCGGGGGAACCAAATTACATGAGCCTGTCCGATCTAGCCGGACCAGCGCCGGACCCAGCCCGCGGCAGCCTCGCCGCGGGAAGCCCGGCGGCGGTGGCGCTCGCAGAGCCCGAACGGGCAGTCCGCCCCATCTGGGTCACCGGCGTCGTCCTCGTCAACGTGGGCATCAACGCGGCATTCTTCGCCCCGCTCCAGGTGCTCCTCGGCCAGCAGGCCGCAGCGTTCAGCGAAGGCGACAAGGAGGCCATCCTCGCCCTCGTGACCGGCGCCGGTGCGGCGGTCTCCCTCGTGGCCAATCCCTTGTTCGGTGCGTTCAGCGACCGCACCACCTCACGCCTGGGCCGCCGCGTGCCCTGGGTCCTTTTCGGGGCGGTCCTCGGCGCCGCTGCCCTGATCGCGCTCGCCGGGGCGCCGAGCGTTGCCATCATGGCGCTGCTCTGGTGCCTCGTGCAGGCCGGCTGCAACGGGGCCTATGCCGCCGTTACCGCGGCCATCCCGGACCGCGTGCCCGTGGTCCAGCGCGGCACCGTGGGCGGCCTGGCCGCCATGGGCCAGACGGTCGGTATCCTCATCGGCGCGGTGATCGCCGCAGCGGTAACCGGGAACTTCGCCGTCGGTTACCTGGTCTGCGCCGTGGCGCTGCTCGCCGGCGTCGTGCTGTATTTCTTCAAGAACGACGACGCCCCGCTCCCCCCGGGGGCACGCCCGCCATTCAGCCTGGCCGGCTTCGCCAAGGGCTTCTGGATTTCCCCGGTGCTCTACCCGGACTTCGCCTGGGCCTGGCTGACCCGGCTCCTGGTGAACATCGGCAACCACATGGTCACCCTCTACCTGCTCTTCTTCCTCACGGACGCCGTCCGTCTTCAGGAGACGCAGGGCATCGCGCCGGAGTTCGGCGTACTGGTCCTGACCGGCCTCTACGCGGTGATGGTGATGGTGACCAGTGTGGTCGGCGGGCGGCTGAGCGACCGGATGGGGAAGCGGAAGCCGCTCGTGATCATCTCCTCGGTCATCATCGCGGCGGCCTCGCTGATCCTGGCGTTCGCACCGAACTGGACCGGGGCACTGCTGGGCGCCTCGGTGCTGGGAATCGGCTTCGGCTGCTACCTGGCGGTGGATTTCGCCCTCATTACCCAGGTGCTTCCGACGTCACTGAGCCGCGGAAAGGACCTGGGAGTCCTCAACGTCGCCAACTCCCTGCCCCAGGTGCTGGCTCCGCTCATCGCATTTCCCTTCGTGACGCTGTGGGGAGGCTACGTCTCGCTGTATCTGGCGGCTGCCGTGATCGGGCTGCTGGGGGCCGTGTTCGTGGTCAAAATCAAGGGCGTCGACTAGGACCGGACCCGCGACGACGCCGCCGGGTTCGCCCGCAGGGGCCTGGACTCCGTGGTCCGCTCCGGAGCCGCTGCCACAGCCGATGGTCCACCGGACTGGTCCGGTCTGTCCGCTGCCGTCGGCTGGCCCTCTCCGAGTCCGGGGAAGACTCAAAGGCGCGTTTTCTGCCGACATGCACGGGCCCGTCGGCGTAACTGGTCTAGACCACTCCGATAATTTAGTGGGCGGCAGTGGCACCATTTTGCGATCCAGGCCCCCTTTAGGGCTGGATAAACGTTTAACCAGCCACGGGCGCGTGTCGCAGGACACATCACGGCCGGCCGTTTTGTTTACCATTGCAGAACCGGAGCGGCACACCCGCATGCAGTGCCCGGAGCTTCACCGCAGACCCACCAACCCTGGGTCGGCACCGACGTTCCCCAGACCATCTCAAGCACCCCTGTGCTTGAGCTTCCATGTGCCGTGCGCCCACGGTGAGTCCCAGGAGACAACGAAGTGTCCATTGAAACGATTAAACCCTCCGACGCCACGTCCCCCGAGCCTGCAGCAGCGCTCAGCGACGAGGTAATTTTTGCAGCCCACCAGGGCGGCAAGCTGTCGATTTCCAGCACGGTGCCGCTCGCGAGCAAGCGCGACCTGTCCATCGCCTACACGCCCGGCGTCGCCCAGGTCAGCCGCGCCATCGCGGCCAACCCGGAACTCGCCAAGACCCTCACCTGGGCCCAGCGCCTCGTTGTCGTCGTCAGCGACGGCACGGCGGTCCTCGGCCTTGGCGACATCGGCGCCAGCGCCTCGCTCCCCGTGATGGAGGGCAAGTCAGCCTTGTTCAAGGCCTTCGGCGAGCTCGACTCCATCCCGCTGGTGCTCAACACCACCAACGTCGACGAGATCGTGGAGACCCTCGTCCGGCTGCGCCCGAGCTTCGGCGCCGTCAACCTTGAGGACGTCTCTGCGCCGCGCTGCTTCGAGCTTGAGGAGAAGCTCATCGAGGCCCTCGACTGCCCGGTTATGCACGATGACCAGCACGGCACGGCCGTCGTCGTCCTCGCAGCCCTCACCGGAGCCGCCAAGGTGACCGGACGCGGGCTCGAGAAGCTGCGCGTTGTCGTCTCGGGCGCCGGTGCCGCCGGGATCGCCGTCGCGCAGATGCTGCTCACCGCCGGTATCAGCGACATTGTGCTGCTGGACTCCCGCGGGGTCATCAACAGCGAGCGTGCGGACATCGCCGCCGATCCCGCCAGCAAGAAGGCCCAGCTGGCCAGGAGCGGCAACCCGCGCGGCGTCTCCGGCGGACCCGCCGACGCCCTGCTGGACGCCGACGTGTTCATCGGGGTCTCCTCCTCCCAGCTGGCCGAGGAACACCTCAAGCTCATGAGCCAGGACTCGATTGTGTTCGCCCTGTCCAACCCGGATCCCGAAGTCCTGCCCGAGGTCGCACGCCGGTACGCGGCCGTCGTCGCCACAGGCCGCAGCGACTTCCCGAACCAGATCAACAACGTCCTCGCGTTCCCGGGCATCTTCCGCGGAGCCCTCGACGCCGGCGCCCGCCGGATCACGCCGGCGATGAAGCTGGCTGCGGCCCGCGCCATCGCCGCCCTGGCCGACGAGGACCTTTCCGCCGACTACATCGTGCCCAGCCCGCTGGACCCGAGGGTAGCGCCGGCAGTGTCCGCCGCCGTCGCCGCGGCGGTTGTCGCCGAGTAGCCACAGCTGAACAGACGGCGACGGCGGCGCTTCCTTGGGGATGCGGCGCCGTCGCCGTTTTTTCTGTGCCGGCCGGGGCCCGGGCGAGCCTGAACACAGGCCATGGCGCCATAGACTGGGGCGATGAACCCCGAGACTGTTGTGACGATCCTGTGCGGCCTCGCCATCCTGGTCGGTGTGGCCGGCACCGTCATCCCGGTACTACCCGGCAGCTTCCTGATCGGACTGAGCCTGCTGGCCTGGGCCATCTGGGGCGGCGCCGGAACCACCGGCTGGGTGGTGTTCGGGATCGGCATGGTCTTCGTCCTGGCCGGAATGGCCGCCAGTGCGGTCCTGACCGGCCGTAAACTCAAACAGCACAGCATTCCCAGCCGCTCGGTTGCGGCCGGGCTGGTCTTCGGTGTCGTCGGGATGTTCATCATTCCGGTGGTGGGTCTGTTCGTCGGTTTCGCCGCCGGCCTGCTGCTCAGCGAACTGCACCGCACCCGGGCCATCGGCACCGCCGCGGCCTCCAGCTGGGCTGCCCTGAAGGCCACCGGGCTGGGCATGATCGTCGAGTTCGGACTCGCCTGCCTCGCCGGCAGCACCTGGGTGATCGGGGTGTGGATTTCGGCCGCGGCCTAGTCTGCCCGCAGCCTCCCGGCGCCTACTAGCATGGATGTATGAGCGCCGGACCAGGAAAATCCGCACCCCGCCCAGTCCTGTACCGCGATTTGCGCGACCTGGCGCCGTTCCGTACGCCGGTCATCCGGACGCCTGTCCGCGGCCTCGCCGACGGTGTGGGCGGGGTGGTGACGGGAGTCCTGGCAGGGCGGACCCGCGGCGCCCTGCCCGCGGAGGGTGGCGCGCCCCGGCTCGGAAAAGTGGGCGGCAGGGCCCCGGGCAAGGCGGCGAAAGCCGTACACGCCGCGATCTTCAGCAGCTCCGACCCGGACCGGCTCATCGCCCTGGCGCATGCCTACCCCGGGTGGGCCGGTTTGTGCTACCTGATGGCCGGGCTGCTGAGCTACGCCCAGGGCGGCCACCTGCGCGCTGCCGAGCTGCTCCAGCGCGGCTTGCTGACCAGGAACGACGACGACGCGAACCGCTACGCCTCCACGTATCTGGCCCGTGTCATCACCCGGGTGTCCGTCGCCGAGCGGGTCGAGGTTCCGGTCCTGTTCAGCGAGGAGGCGGTGTTCCTGGCGCTGTCCCACTCGCTGCGCGAGACGGGCCAGAGGGAAGCCGCCCTGGCGGCGCTGGACGGACTGCCGCCGTCGTTGCCGATGGCACTGGCGCGCTGCACACTGGCCGCCTCGCTGGGACGGGATGCGGACGTCGTGGCGGACACGGAAGGGCTGCTCAATGGGGACGACCTCTCGGCGGCGCTGCTCCTGGTGCGGGCGCGCTCACTGCGGAGACTTGGTGTCAATGCTGCCGCCCGTGCCGCCTTGCAGGAGGTCCTGCGCCGACGCGCGACCGACTTCACGCTCCGCAGCGATGCCCTGACGGACCGGGCGCTCCTGCTGCTGGACAACGGGCGGAGGGCGCTGAACCGGCTGGAGTGGCAGCACAGCCAGCCCGCCGAACTGGAGACAGTCAGGTCACTCCGGAAGGATGCCGAACTGCATGAGCTCTGGGACCGCGAATACGGCCGGGCCGACGACGACTGAACCAGGGTGGGGACATCAGTGCGCTGTTTACTGAAAGCACCGTCCACTCCACCCGCCCGGATGATCCCCAGCCGTGGACCGGTTGTGCCGCAGCGTTCACCGAGTGGTACATGCCGCGCCCCGTGGCCGGTTGGGGGTCAGCCGCGGGACAGGGCCTGGCCCAGGAGCGGCACCAGCTGCTCGGACAGCAGGACGGCGCCCAGCACCACCATAATGATGCCGCTGGCGAGGGTCACTTTCCGCGCCGCTCCCGGCCGGGAGTGCAGCAGTCTGCGTGCCAGCAAGGCAACGCAGCTGTAGACCACGGCGACCAGGAGAACAAACGTCAGGCCGAGGAGGCCGGACTGCACCGGAACCGGCAGGGACGCCTCGGGGCTGACAAACTGCGGCACCAGGGCCACATAGAACAGCAGGCCCTTGGGGTTGATGCCGCTGGTTCCCATGCCCTGCAGGAAGGTCCGGAACTGGTTCGCCGGTGCCCGCACCCCTGCGCTGTCGAAACTCGCCCCGCGCCAGGTCCGGATGGTCGTCAGTCCGAGCCAGAGGAGGTAGGCCGCGCCGGCCACCGTCAGCCATCCCAGCATGCCGGGGACCCCGGTGAGCAGGGCGGCCAGCCCCGCCACCAGAAGCACAGTGTGCAGCACGTAGCCCCCGCAGAGTCCCGCAACGGCGGGCACGAAGCTGCGCTGCTTCAGGCCGGCGGTAATGGAATACGCCCAGTCCACGCCCGGCGTGCAGGCAAGGGCGCCGGCGACCACCAAAAAGGCGAGGAACAGCTGGGGGTTCATGGCGGTCTCCTGGGATCTGGTTACAGGAAAAGTCTAGAAAATTAACCGCCGGAAGTGTTCCCTCTTTTCGCGGATAAATGCCGTCAGAGGGTAAGATTATTGCGTGATTGACCACTTGGACAGAAGTATTTTGCGCTACCTCAAAGAGGACGGGCGCATGACGGCGACGGCGCTCGCCGCCAAGGTGGGATTGACCGTGGCACCCTGCCACCGGCGGCTCCGCGACCTGGAGGCATCCGGCGTCATCCGCGGCTACCGGGCGGACATCGACCCGTCCGCCGTCGGGCTCGGGTTCGAGGCGATCGTCTTCGTCACGCTGCGCCAGGTGGACCGGGCCACGATGGAGATTTTCGAGAACCGCGTGGTGGATAACCCGAATATCGTGGAGGCGCAGCGGCTGTTCGGTTCCCCCGACTACCTGCTGAAGGTCATCGCCGAGGACCTGCCCGCCTACCAGCGCTTCTACGACAGCGAGCTGACGTCTCTGCCTGGCGTCGAACGGCTGACCTCGACGCTGGTGATGAAGAACCTGAAATCCAACACGGGTCCGCCCGTCTAGACCGCTAGCTGGCATTCAGGCCGGTGGCGGGTCCCGGGCCGAGTGCGAAGCTGCTCTGATCCTCCGGCCGGGCGCTGATGGAGGTTATCCATCCTTCCGCGGCGCGGCTCTCGCGACCTTGCCCGCGCCGCGGGTGCTGATTTCCGGGCTGCGGCTGCCGTCCGTAAGGCGTACCGCTGACTTGAGGAGCTCTCCGCCCGTCATATCCAGGCGCGCCTGGCGGCTGCTTTCAATCTGCTGAACACCTGCGGCATCGAGGGTGGAGTATTCGGAGGACGTCACTGTGCTCCCTGGGCCCGGCTCGGAGGACGAGCCGGGGGACGTCGGACGGGCCATCTGGCAGGATGGTGTCGGTTTCCATTTCGATCACGCCGTTCGGCGTTGTCATGGAGACCGCGATGGGCTGATCCGATTCGGCCGCAACGAGTGCGCCGTCGGAGTCCCGGCCCAAGCCCAGCTCGGACATCTTCAGCGGGCGGGCGGTGAAGTCGAAAACGGCCTTGTGGGCGTTTTTGATCCCGGCAATGCCGGCGGGGGTGAATTGGGAGTTGCCGTTAGTCGCGACCGGTTCCTTATCGTTTGAATCAGGAGGGGATACCGGTCCGCAACTGCTCAGAAGCAGCGACGACATGACCAGCATCAGCAGTCTGGCTTTCACAGGGTTCCCAGCGGTGTTCGAATTTGCTTCGGTACCAGCAGCAATGCCCTGGCTGCCGTTCCAATCCCGGAGGAAGCCGCCTTCAGCGCCAACAGGTGCGCTGCGTTCGAGGCGCTGCGGAAGCGGTCGCCGTCGTGCCCCTTCCAGGAGCTTGTTCCGATGGTGCCGCTGAGCTGCCGCCCGCGCCGCCGGAGCCGGTCGAGCTGTTGCGCGGCGCCCTGCAGCTCCTTGCCCGGCCGGCGCAACTGTGCCGCGTCAGCCTCATAGAAGTTCCCCGCCACAGTTACCCCCGATTGATTGCACCGGTCAGCCTAACCGCATTCCGGGGCGGCAGCGATGGGGAGGACTCCCCGCCGCCCGAGGCTGTAGTTTCAGGAACTGAGCAGTCCCGTCGTCCGGTAGGGGATGACCTCGCGCAGGAACATGCTGGTGGAGGTGCGCACGATCCCGGGGCAGAGCCGGATCTCCTCCGAGACGCGGTACAGGTCGTCCGGGCTTTTCGCCACCACCCGGATCAGCAGGTCCGTCTCGCCGGCCGGGGCGTGGCACTCGAGGACTTCCGGAATGCTCCGGAGCGCTTCAATGGCCTCGTTCAGATGGCTCTGGTCCAACTCCGCGCTCACCGACGCCGCCACGCCGCGGCCCAGCGCGGAGGGCAGCACCCGGCTGCTGTTCGGCCGGAGCGCGCCCGAGGCCGTCATCCGCTCCAGGCGCGACTGCACGGTGCCGCGGGCCAGCCCCAGTTTCTGGGCCAGCACCATGATGGGCAGCCGGGGGTCCTGGTCGAGGGCGAGGAGGATCCGCCGGTCTGTCGCGTCGAGTTCCTGCAAAGTGACCACTTCCTGCACGTTGGCGGACCTGGAGTTGATCAGAGTGACCAGTTTATGGCTGGCCCGTTGCACCAACTGTAGGACTTCTGTTGAAATAGTGACAACAAAGGGACGAAGGCCACCGCCGGATCCCACAGGCTACAAGTACCCCGGCACACCACCCGGACCTTGGATGAGGCTTCCCGCAAGGAACCCGCCCGCTGATTGACCCTTGTTCACACCATCGTCTTTCCGCACCAATCTCCACATTCGCAGTGCCATGGCCCGGAGCAACGCCCCGGGCCCGGCACGGCAAGAGCCCCTGAGCCACCGACGTCGGTTTTCCCGAAGTCATCGGTAGCTGAGGGGCTCTTGTGTTGGCTCCGCACAGGCAACGCGGGGTCACCTCGGGCCCATGCTCGGGCCCGTTTTGGGCCGGGAGTGACCCCGCGTTGCTGTTTGAGGGCGCCGGGCGTGGCTGCGCATAGGCTGGGGCCATGACATCTGCCGGCCGTTTCGCCCCCAGCCCCTCCGGCGAACTCCACGTCGGCAACCTCCGCACGGCCATGCTCGCCTGGCTCTTCGCCCGGTCCACCGGCAGGCGGTTCCTGATGCGGGTTGAGGACCTGGACAGGGTCCGGGCCGGTGCCGAAGCGGAGCAGCTCCGGGACCTGGCCGCGATCGGCATCACGTGGGACGGCGGCATCGTCCGCCAGACCGACCGCGAGCCCCGCTACATCGAGGCGATCGCCGGGCTGACGGAAGCCGGGCTGACCTATGAGTGCTTCTGCACCCGCCGTGAAATCCAGGAGGCACCGTCCGCGCCGCACGCTCCGCAGGGAGCCTACCCGGGCACCTGCCGGAACCTGTCGGAGCCGGAACGCGCGGCCAAACGCGCCGTCCGCCCCGCGGCGGTCCGGCTCCGGTCCGCCGTGACTGCTGGGACAGTGCAGGACGTGCTGCACGGCAGCTACACCGGCGTGGTGGATGACTTTGTGCTGCGCCGCAACGACGGCGTGACGGCCTACAACCTCGCCGTCGTGGTGGACGACGCCGACCAGGGCATCGACCAGGTGGTCCGCGGCGACGATTTGCTGCCCTCTACACCCCGGCAGGCCTACCTTGCATCGCTGCAAAATATGCCTGTCCCGGAATATGCCCATGTTCCGCTGGTGCTGAACACCGACGGCGCCCGGCTGGCCAAACGCGACGGTGCTGTCACGCTCACGGACCTCTCGGCCGCCGGCGTGCCTGTGGAGGTGGTGCGGGACGCGCTGTTGGCGTCGCTCGGCCTCCCGGCGGGTCCCTTGGAGCAGACGCTCGCCGTGTTCGACCCCGCCGTGCTGCCGCGGGAGCCGTGGACCTGGCCCGGGATGGCCGGGCCGGACGCGTAGGCTGGAAGCATGTCAGAACCAGAGTTCAGGGAAGCGCGCAGCGCGCAGCCGAGTTTTACCGTCGAGACAGCGAAGATCCTCGCCGAAGTCGCCCATAGCCGGCAGAAGGATAAACTCAAGCGGCCCTACCGCGAGCATGTGATCGCCGTCGGGGATGCCCTGGCGGACTTCGATGACGACATCAGGATTGCCGGCTACCTGCACGACATCGCCGAGGACACCCCGATGACGAGGCAGGCGCTGCTGGACATGGGCGTCACCGAGCGAGCCGCGGACATCATTGAGCGCGTCACCAAGCGGCTGCATGAGAACCCGGACGACTATCAGGCCGGCATCCGCTACATCGCCGAGGACCACGATGCCACCCTCGTGAAGATCGCGGACAACGCGCACAATTCCCTGCCGGAGCGCGTCAGGGCGCTGGCGGAGAAATGGCCGGACAAGCCGCCGGTCACCCGCTACAACGAGGCCCGCCCGGTGCTCTACGCAGCCGTGCCGGTGGAGGAAACCCGGAAGATCCTGGCCCGGATCAATCCGTGGCTGCTGGCGGAACTCGACGATCTGCTCGACGAGGCGGACAACACCGACTACGAGAACCTTTCCTACGAGGACGCCACGGAGGGCGAACCGTCCGGAGCGGAGTCCGCGGCCGGACACGTCGAAACCCCGGCCGCGTCCCCCGAGTCCGAGCCGCACCGGGACTGAACCCGCGCCCGCCGCGGCCAGTCTGTGCCCGAACCGGGACCGCCGTCGTCCTCTGACGGCAACGCGGGGTCACACCGGGCCCATCCCGGGGTCCGGCATGGGCGATAGGTGACCCCGCGTTGTCTTGGGCGTTAGACCCGGCCCAGGGCGTCGATGTCCTCGAGGAACTGCTGGTGGACCTCGTCGCTGACAGTGGTCCGGGTGTCCGCGATCGCGTCGAGGTAGTCCTGAGTCGCGGGACCTTTCCGGACCGCGTCGCGGAGGGCGGCGCTGCCGCTGGACGCCAGCCCGCCGTCGTCGTACACCGCCTTCTCCAGCGCGCGCTGGGAGGCGCTCCGGGCCGCGTACTCGATGTCCGCGGGGGAGAACCCTTCGGTGCGGTCCACCAGCAGCTCCACGTCCACGTCGTCCACCACGGTCGAGGGAATGAACCGCTGCCACATGGCCTCGCGGGCCTGGCGGTCCGGCAGGCCGATGGGAATGACGTAATCGAAGCGGCCGTGGCGCAGGAACGCTGTGTCCAGGGCGCGGATGAAGTTGGTGGCGCAGACCAGCAGCCGGCCGGGCTGTTCGCGGAAGGCCGGGATGATCTTGAGGAGTTCGTTGGTGACGCCCTGCAGCGGAGACGGCGGTTCGCCGGAGCGATGGGAAGCGATCTCCTCCACCTCATCGATGAAAACGACGGCGTGTTCCAGCTCGGCGATCTCCAGGAAGGTCTCGCGCAGCGCACCCGAAAGGCCCTTGGGATCGGCGGCCAGCCGGGAGGGGAAGACCTCCACGAACGGCCACTCGAGCCGGGAGGCAATCGCCTTCGCGAAGGTGGTTTTGCCGGTGCCGGGAGGGCCAAAGAGGACGACGGCGCGCGGCGGCACCACACCGTACTCGTCGGCGAGGTCGGCTTCGGCCAGCGGCAGGACCAGGCGGCGTTCCAGGAGCTCCTTCTCGTTCCGCATGCCGGCGACGTTTTCCCAGAGGTCGCGGGCCAGGATCCGGCCGCCGAGCTGGCTGAGCGGTTCGAGTTCCTGGCGTTGCACCGGGATCTTCCGCTCGAAGTAGCGCAGGTTTTTCTTCAGCACGAAGCCGCGGCCCAGGAAGGCCTCCACCCGGGTCTCGGACTCCGGCATGAGAGCGGAGAGCTTGTTCAGCCCGTGCGGCGCCATCCGGTTCTCGACGGCGGCCAGCAGCGAGGTGCCGATCCCGCGGCCCCGGTACTCGGGGAGGGTGGCCAGGAAGACGATCCAGCCCTGGTCGTGGGCGGCACGGCCGATGGCGGCGCCCACGACCTGATCGCCCTGCACTGCGACGACGGCGTGGTCCTTTTCGCAGGAGGCCAGCACTTCGGAGAGTGCGTAGACCGGCTCGACGTCGGCGGCCTTGAGGGACTCCCAGAGGTGCAGGATGCCGTCGAGGTCGGCGGAATGGAAATCCCTGATTCGCCAGTTGGTCATGAGGTTTCTCCCGGGTGGTTCGTCGCTGGGCCAGCGTGAAGCTGTCCGTTGAGCATATGCGAACCGCGTCCGGGAGGTGTTGCGGGGACGTTGCGTTACGGCGCCCCGCGAACGGGGGAACCTCCGCGAGTTGAGACTTCGCGCCGATGTTGCTTCCAGGCATCGGCGCGAAGTCTCACCTCGCGGTCCACGGCGCTCTACAGGGCCGAGAGAAGCTCCGTCATCTCCTGGATCTCGTCCGTCTGGGAGGCCGCGATGTCCCTGCCGAGCTGGATGGCTTCGGCATTCTTGCCGCTCCGCACCTCGGCGTTCGCCATCTCGATGGCGCCCTCGTGGTGCGCGATCATCTGGCCGAGAAACAGCTTCGCGGCGTCGGTGCCCTGGGCGGCGTCGAGCTTTGTGAGGTCATCCCCGCTCATCATGCCGGTCATGGAGTGGCCGCCTGGCGCCTGGGTGGGTTCGTTCCAGTCCTTGAGCCAGCCGGTCATCTTCTCGATCTCGGGCGCCTGGGCGGCCTTGATCTTCGACGCCAGCGCGGTGATCCTGGCATCGATGCCCTGCTTCTTCAGAATGAGGTCGCTCATCTCCACGGCCTGGGCGTGGTGCGGGATCATCCCCTGGACGAACATCGTGTCCGAGCCGTTGCGGTCCGCGGCCGCGGATGCGGCACCCGAGCCCATGGTGCTCTGGTCCATGCCGGGCATGCTGCTGCTGCCGCCGGAACTGCCGGGGGTGGCGCAGCCGGCCAGTGCCATAACGGCGGCGAAGGCAGTGGCGGTAATCGTGAGGGTCTTCGTCATGGGAGGTTGTGTCCTTCGTGGAACCGGCGGCCGTCGCCGCCGGTTGTCTGGAATCGCGCGGGAGGCCGCCGGGATCGGCGGCAGCGCGCTGTGGGCAGGTGGTGGCGCCGGCGTCTGCGCAGCGCATGCCCATTCCTACGTGCGGCTAATGGACAGGTCCCGGGGTGTGGGCGTCCCGGGCAGGTAGGCATAGCTGGACAGGAGGTCCGCCCGCGCTAATGCGGTCCAGGCCTGGGCCCCCAGCAGTGAGGTCCCAGGCTGCGGGGCGTTCGAAGATGCTCCCGCCGGGGACGGCGTGCAGTCGATGTGAGCAGACGGCTTCCCGGCGCATCCGCCCTGGCAAACGCACGACGGCGGGGCCTGGGTTCCGCGGACGGTCGCCGCACCGGGGGGCGCGGCAGGTGCGGTCGTGGCCGCAGCCGGGCCGTCGTGAGCCTGCGCGAAGGATCCGGCAGCGCCGTGGCCGGAGTGCCCGGCAGGATGGCTGGCGGTATCTCCGGTGGGCGCCGGGCCGGCGGTATGCCCCAGCGACCTTGTGATGCTGTCAACAGGGGACACCTGGCCGTGTATGCCGTGCATGTCGTGGGAGCCGGAGAGCATGTGCATGCCCAGGAAGCCGGCAATCACGGCGAGCAGGCCGGTCAGCAGCGCGGCACGGCGGAGGAAGGCGACGGGACTGGCCGCGGCAGTGGCGGGCATCGTCATCCTCCTTCTCAGTCAGGGCTTTGCGCAGTTTCACGAAGCACTCAGGCTACCTGTCTTCAACGCCTGCCCCCGGCATTGCGTTCCGGCGGCGTTGGCGCAGAAAAAATTGGCTGGCGGGGACAACAATGAAAGTATCTGCGTATGGATGCAGATATGCAGGTTGAGGTCGACAGCGCCCACTTGGAGCTGGCCGTCGAAGTATTCTCCATGCTGGCCGACGCCACGCGCGTCCGGCTGATCCTCGCTTTGGGAGAGGGTGAGCTGCCGGTCAACGCCCTGGCGGAGTGCATGGGGAAACCGGCCTCAGCAGTCTCGCAGCACCTGGCCAAAATGCGGCTGGGCGGCATGGTCGCCACACGGCCGGAAGGCACCCAAGTCTTCCATCGGCTGCAGAACGCCCACGCCCCCCAACTGGTGATGGATGCCATCCACCAGGCCGAACATACGCTCGGCACCGCCCCGCGGCACGGCGCATGAACCGCCCGTCGGACGCCGTGGACGAACACCGCCACGGCGAAGGCCAGGAGCAATCCCACAACCACAACCACGGCCCGAACGGGCATGACCACGACGCGCACAACCACGACCACGACGCGCCTGGCCAGACCCATACGCACGCCACCGGCCTGAAGGGCTGGCTCCAGTCGGTCTTCGTCCCGCACTCGCACGACGCTGCGGACTCCATCGACGAGGCGCTCAAATCCAGTGCGCAGGGCATCCGCGCGGTCAAGGTCTCCCTGCTCGGCCTCGGCGCCACCGCGCTCTTCCAGCTCGTGATCGTGCTGGTCAGTGGTTCCGTGGCACTGCTCGCAGACACGGTGCACAACTTCTCCGATGCACTGACTGCCGTCCCGCTGTGGATCGCGTTCCTGCTGGGCCGCCGCAAGCCCACGCGGACGTACACCTACGGTTTCGGCCGGGCCGAGGACCTCGCCGGACTGTTCATCGTGGCGATGATCGCCCTCTCCGCGGTGGTGGCCGCCGTCGAATCGATCCGCCGCTTCTTCGAACCCCAGCCCCTGTACAACCTCGGCTGGGTGCTCGCCGCCGGACTGGTGGGCTTCGCCGGCAACGAACTCGTGGCGATCTACCGGATCCGCGTCGGCCGGCAGATCGGGTCCGCTGCCCTGGTGGCAGACGGCATCCATGCCCGGACGGACGGCTTCACCTCGCTGGCGGTCGTCGTTGGCGTCATCGGCGTCTGGCTCGGCTTCCCGCTGGCGGACCCGATCGTTGGCCTGCTGATTTCCGCCGCCATTGTTGTCCTCCTGTGGGGCACCGTGCGCGACGTCGGACGGCGGCTGATGGACGGCGTCGACCCTGGGCTGACCCAACGGGTTGAGGCCGTCGCCGCGGAACACTCCCGGTCCGGCGGCACGGCCCGGCTGCGCTGGTCCGGCCACCAGTTGCACGCCGAGATCACGGTGCCGATCGCGACGGACGCACACCTGGTAGAGCTCGCCTCGGTGACGGCCAATCTGGAGCGCGGGGTCCGCCGTGCCCTGCCGCATGTCGGATCGGTGACGGTTGTGCCCAACTTCGCCGCGGCACAGTCGCCACCGACCGCCTAAATCCCCAGCGTCGCGAGACTTCGCTGGAGCGTCTCCGCCGAGTGGTGCAGCGAGGCGAGTTCGGCGTCGTCCATGGGGGTCTCCAGAACTGCGCGGACCCCACCGTGTCCCACGATGCTGGGCAGGGACAGTGCCACGCCGGTGATCCCGTACTGGCCGTCCAGCACGGTGGACACCGGCAGAACAGCGTTTTCCCCGCGCAGCAGCGCCTCCACGATGCGCGCGCCGGACAGTCCTATCGCGTAGTTCGTGGCGCCCTTCCCGGCGATCACCTTGTAGGCCGCATGCGTCACTTCGTGAGCGGTTTCGGCGAGGTAGTCGGACGTGAAGACGTGTTCGCCGCCGACCGTCCAGTTGCGGATCGGGACCGGGCCGATCGTGGCTCCGGACCAGATGGGGAACTCGGTGTCGCCGTGCTCACCCACCATGCTGGCGTGCACGCTGGTCAGGGAGACGCCGGCCTTGCGCGCCAGCAGCCAGCGCAGCCGGGACGTGTCCAGGACGGTGCCGGAGGAGAAGATGCGCGAGGAGGGCAGGCCGGAGAACTTCTGCGCCGCGACGGTCAGCACATCGCAGGGGTTGGTGACCAGGACGTAGACGGCGTCCGGGGCGTGCGTGAGCAGTTGCGGCATGAGCTGTTCGAGGATGCGGACGTTGGTGCCGGCCAGGTCCAGCCGCGACTGGCCCGGAGCCTGTTTTGCCCCGGCGGTGATGACAACGACGTCGGCCCCCTCGGTTGCGGCAATGTCCCCGCCGCCGGAGACGGTTGTCGCAGCGGCGGCGAACTGGGTGCCGTGGGCCAGGTCCAGCACCTCCGCTTCAGCTTTGGTGGCATTGACGTCGAAGAGGGAGACGCTGCTGGCCGTGCCGCGGATCAGGGCGGCGTAGGCGAGGGACGTGCCGACGCTGCCGGCACCGACAATGGCAAGTTTTGAGCCGGGACTCGGGGACATGGGTTTCTTCTTTCCGGTGCGGGGGAGGCGCCACTCAAGCTCACCAAGCACCGCCCGGTCTGGGCAGTGCCGTTGGACCCTACGCGGGCCCGACCGGCAGCGCCGGCGGCCGGGCGTGTCCCGCGCCGTCGGCTCAGAGGTGCTGGATGCCTGCCCGCTGCATGGCGTCCTTGTAGACCTCGACGTTCTTGGCCAGAAGTTCCTCCTGCTTGGCGGCCGAGACGGCGAATGCGCGGCCACCCAGGGCGGTGGCCTTGTAGATCTTGACCCCGCGGTTCTTCAGGGAGGAGTGGTAGGTCTTCTCGAAGAGTGTCAGGAAGGCGTGGGCGTCGGCGCCGTGGGCGATGACGGCGGAGACGCGCTTGTTGATCTTGAGGAACTGCCGGAACGGCCGCAGCCCGTCCGTCTTCTCCTGGACGTTCAGGGCGGAGGGGAGTTCGGGATCCCGGACCCAGGGGTAGGCGTTCCACGGCATCACGTAGCGGGGGTCGAGTTCGACGGCCTCGTAGATGGAGGTGGCGCGGCGGGCGGCCTCGTCATCGTTGAAGTGGGAAACGAAGCCCGATTCGGTGCCCTTGCCCGGGGCGATATGGAGGCTGACGATCCGGCATTCGTCCTCGTCATGGACGGGATCGATGTAGGGGACGACCGACCCCGGCTTCTTTTCCATCAGTTCGTCGCACAGCTGCGTTACGGCGGCGATGTTCGGTTCCTGTAGCAGGGTCTTCTTTTCGTCCCAGTCAATCGTCACGATTTCTCCCTCAGCGCTCGGCGTCCAGAATCAGGCGTCTGGTTCCACTCTACGCTTTTGGGCGAGGTGGCGTTTTTTCGGACGATGGAAGAGGCAACGGACCCCTTAGTCACGGGGAATGGGCAGGCGTACGCTTAAAGCGCCTGCAGGTAACCACTTGATTAAGCCGGGTCGTTCTGGACATGAAAATGTCCAAGCCTTCTCATAGCGAGATCGCGAAGGTACCTGCAGGCCCTGCGTTTAAGCGCAACGCGCAGGGTTCCGCTTTGCGGCCAAACCGATCCGCCGATCTGGTTCAGACGCGCCCGGCAGGGGTGTGACCGCCTCCGGCCTTCTCCGCGAACCGGCACCAGAATCCACCCAAACCTCTGGCCCCTCTGAACCGCCACGGGCATGAGGGAACCGATCCCAGGTTTCCACTCCGCCGTGGCGCCCAACGCCCGCCGGGACGACCCCGAAAGCAGGCAGAAGCGTGAATTCAGAAGCGATGAACCGCGCCCGTGAAGTCGAGGCGCAACTGACGGATGAGGAGCGCTTCTCACTCCTGATCAGCGTCATGGGTACCAATGACGTGCTCACGGACAAGGATCCGCGCATCCCGGACGGCGTCCCGATGAGCGCCGGCTACACACCCGGGATCCCGCGGCATGGCGTCCCCGCCCTGCTGATGAGCGACGCGAGCCTGGGCGTCACCAATCCGGGCTACCGGGAGGGGGACACTGCCACCGCGCTCCCGGCGTCGATCGCCCTGGGAGCCAGCTTCAACCCCGAACTCGCCCGCCGATCCGGGCAGCTGGTGGGCAGGGAAGCCCGGAGCAAAGGGCTCAATGTCCTGCTCGCGGGCGGCCTCAACCTGCACCGTGACCCGCGCAACGGCCGGAACTTCGAGTACCTCTCCGAGGACCCCTGGCTCACCGGAGTCCTCGGCGCGGAGTCGGTCCGGGGCATCCAGGGCGAGCAGGTCATCTCCACTGTCAAGCACTTTTCCCTGAACTGCAACGAAACCAACCGGCACTGGCTGGACGCCGTCATCGACCCGGCCGCACACCGGGAATCCGATTTGCTCGCGTTCGAAATCGCCATCGAACGCGCCCGGCCCGGCTCGGTCATGACCGGCTACAACAAGATCAACGGGACCTACGCGGGCGGCAACGAGGCGCTGCTGCAGGGCGTTTTGAAAGGCGCCTGGGGCTTCCCCGGCTGGGTAATGTCCGACTGGGGCGCGACGCCGGGCTGGGACTTCGCGCTGCGGGGCCAGGACCAGGAATCCGGCGTGCAGATTGACGTGATGATGTGGGGGCAGGAGACCTTCACCGCTCCGCTGCGCGCCGCCTACGAGGCGGGTGACCTCCCCAGGGAACGCCTGGCCGGGATGGTGCAGCGCATCCTCTACGCCATCTTTGACGTCGGCATCGACCGCTGGGAGGGAACATCCGACGTCGACCTGGCTGCCCATGCCGACATCGCGCTGGAGACGGCGCGGCAAGGGATAGTCCTGCTGAAGAACGACGGCGTGCTCCCGCTGAAGCCGCCGTCTCCTGCGGGCGCGCCCCTCACGATCGCCGTCATCGGCGGACATGCCCATCTCGGCGTTCCCACCGGCTGCGGCTCAAGCGCCGTCACCCCGCCCGGCGGCTACGCCGAGATCCACACAGTCGGCGGCCCGGGCATCATGGGCAGCATGCGGAACCTGTACCTGCTGCCCTCCTCGCCGCTGGCGGAACTGCAGAAGCTGCTGCCCGGCGCGGAGATCGAATACGACCCCGGGATGAGCCCGGCCGAGGCGGCGCTGCTGGCACGCCGTTGTGACGTCGCAATCGTGTTCGGCATCCGTGTGGAGGGCGAGGGCTACGACAACGCGGACCTGTCCCTGCCCTGGGGCCAGGACGCCGTGATCGAGGCGGCCGCGGACGCCAACCCGAACACCGTCGTCGTCCTCGAGACCGGCAACCCCGTGGTGATGCCGTGGCTGCCGAAGGTCCGGGCTGTCCTCGCGGCCTGGTACCCCGGGCAGTGCGGCGGCCAGGCGATCGCCGAAATCCTCGCCGGCGTCACCAATCCTTCCGGGAAACTCCCGCTGACCTTCCCGACCGGCCTGGAGCAGACACCGCGGCCGGAGCTGCCGGGCCTCGGCACACCGTGGGGGACCCCGACGACGATCAACTACTACGAGGGATCCGACGTCGGCTACCGCTGGTTCGCGAAGACTGCGCAGGAGCCCCTCTTTGCCTTCGGCCACGGGCTCAGCTACACCCGGTTCGGCTACGCGGGCCTGAGCGTGCAGGACCGGGACGGGGTGCGGGCCGAGTTCACGATCACCAATGCGGGGCCGCGCCACGGGTCCGACGTGCCCCAGCTCTACCTCATTGAGGATCCCGCGGGCGCCCGGATGCGGCTGCTCGGCTTCGAGCGCGTGGACCTCGAACCCGGCGAATCACGGACAATCGGGCTGGACGTTGATCCCCGGCTGCTCGCGTCCTACGACACAGACCGCGGGCAGTGGCACACCCCGGGTGGCAGCTACCGCCTGGCGCTCGGGTATGAGGCCGGCAACTACACCATGGAGGCTGGCGTGACCCTGGCCGAGTCATGGTTTGGGCGGTAGCCGGCCGCGCGAGCTGGGTATCCGTAAGCTTTGAGGAAACCCCCGACCCAAGGAACCCATGCCCATCAACAGACAGTCGCTGAAGCAGGACGGGTTTACCGGGTTCCGGCCGCTCGGCGACCTTGACATCAACCGGATCCCGCAGAAACCCGGGATCTTCGCGGTGCTGCAGCCCGAGGGGTTCCACCCGCAGTTCCTGGCCAGGAGCACGGCAGGCATCTTCAAGAAAAAGGACCCCTCCCTGAAGGCAGGAGCGCTCGCCGCCGAATGGGTCGACGGGGCCGACGTCCTCTATGTGGGCAAGGCCGGCCCCGGGAGCAAGGGCAACCGTGGGCTGCGCCGGCAGATTCAGGAATTCGTCGACTTCGGCAACGGCAAGCCGCCTGGCCACTGGGACGGCCGGCTCATCTGGCAGCTCGCCGCGGCCGGCTCGCTGATCGTCGCATGGAAGGAGCTTCCCGTTGAGCAGCTCACCGCGGCCGAAGCCGGGTACCACGCCGCGTTCGTGGAGGGGTACGGCCGCCTGCCGTTCGCCAACCTGGTCCAGTCGCGGGTCAAGGCCAGCTGATTCAGCCGGTCAGAGGCCGCCCCGGAAAGTGAACCGCCCGGCCACGAGCGTCGCGGCCACCGGCATCGCCGCGAAGACGGCGTCTGCTACCGCCAGCGGATCGCCGTCGAGCACCACGAGATCCGCCGGATCCCCCACCCGGATCCTGCCCCGTCCGCGCGTTGACGCGGCCAGGGCCTCCTGCCGGGTGAGCGCCTGCTCCGGATGCCAGGGGTCCCGCCCGTCATGCCGCGCCCGGGTGGTGGCCGCCGACATGGCAGTCCACGGCTCCAGCGGCGCCACCGGCGCATCGGAGCCCAGCGCCAGGGTGGACCCGGTGGCCAGCAGTGACCGCAGCGGAAACGCCCGGTCCGTGCGCCCGGCCCAGTTGGAATCGGCAGCATCCCGGTCATCCAGGGCGTGGGCGGGCTGTACGCTCGCCGTCAGCCCCAGCTCGCCAAAACGCGCGAAGTCCTGGCCCCGGACAAACTGGGCATGCTCAATCCGCCCGGCGATCCCGGCCGCCGCAAAAGCATTCAGGGCCACCTCATTCGCGCCGTCGCCGATCGCGTGCACCGCCGGAACAAAGCCGGAATCCCGGGCCAGGACCAGCAACTCCAGCAGGTCCGCCTCGCTCACGGTCAGCAGCCCGCGGCCGCCGTGCGGGTACGGGTCCACGCAGTACGCCGTGCGGGTGTTCAGCGAGCCGTCAATCAGCACCTTGAGCGGGCCGACCCGCAGCAGCCCCGCTCCGCCGTCGAGCACCTGCCCGGTCCGCATCCCCTCCGCGATGGCCCGCTCAAGGTCCTGCGGGTAGACGCCGGTATCGACCTGGAAGGAATCGAAGCCGCCAGCGACGCGGCGCAGCCATACATCGCGGTTCCAGGTCATTTCGAAATCGACAATCCCCACGATCCCGCGTGCAGCCGCCGCCTGCGCGGACTCCCGCACCCAGGCATCCACCACAGCGTCCGGCAGTTTGCCCAGCTCACGGGTCAGTTCAAAGGCCGGATCCTCGCGCAGCAGTCCGGAGGAGTCCACTCCCACGCCGTAGCGGGACGCCGCCGCGCTGTTGAGCCAGACGCAGTGCAGGTCATGGCTGAGCAGCGCCGTCGGCAGGCCGCGGGTGGCGCTGTCGAGCAGCTCCAGGCTGGGAACATCCGCCCAGACGGCGTCCCGGAAACCGACACCCACCACCGTCAGGCCGCCTCCTTCACCCGCAAGGCCGGGGCCGGACAGGGAGGAACGCACGACGTCGGCTGCCGCACGCGCCGAGGCGGCACCGGAAAGATCAATCCGGTTGGCGGCGAGGGCCCACTGCGTCATGTGGACATGCTCATCCCACAGCCCCGGGATGACGTGGCAGCCGTCCAGGTTGACCACCTGGGAACCTGGCAGACCGGACATCCCGGCGGGAGTGATCCGCGAAACCACCCCGTTGGCCAGATGCGCGTCGTACAGCGACGTGCCGCCGGGGACCCGCGCCGAGGCGAGCACGAGGGGGCGGTTCACGGCAGCGGCAGGAGTCTCAGGCATAGGGAACACGCTATGGGCCGGAACGCGCTGCGCCAATCCGGACCGCCGCAGCTGCCGGGTTCCGGCTATTCCCGGGGCAAGGGACTTTCGCCCCTTGCCCCGGGAACTCATATCAACAAAAATGGATTTGGGGCGGTTCCTGCACGGCTATTGGGGATGAACCGCTTGCTTGTCAGTTGTACGGTCTCGCTCGAACCTTGGGGAAGGAAAAGGGATTCTGCACTGCCCGTATCTGCGGGACAGGGCAGGAGACTGCCGCCGCTATGACTGTTAACAGCGATTCTTACATTCTTGAGTCCGCCCACGGGCTCCGCGGGAGCTCTGACGCCGCATGACGCACAGGCAGCACGGAAACAGGTCCAGCGCCTACTACGCGCACCCCTCACACGGGGATCCGCGTATGAGGGTACTCATCCGGATTGACGCAAGTGAGGAGTCGGCGCGGATCTATGTGCGCGGCGTCGTTACGCCCGCAAATATCAGGGCCCTCCACGTTGTCTGCCGCCGCGTGGCGGCAAAACTCCCCGGGTACGAAATCGTGGTGGACCTCGCCCACGCCCGGGTGACGGCCGAGGCCATTGAAGACCTTCACGACCATGCCAGTCGCTCAGTCGTGTCATCCGGCATCGACAGCACCGTCACCCCGTGCCGGCTGCGCATCGTAAATCCGCCGAACATCCTCAGAACCAAGGAGAACGCATGAAAGCTCTCGTCTACGGCGGTCCCGGTGAAAAGACCTGGACGGACGTTCCCGATCCAAAGATCCAGAATCCCAGCGACGTGATCGTCAAAGTGGACACAACCACGATCTGCGGAACAGACCTCCATATTCTCAAGGGGGATGTTCCCGCCGTGGCCACGGGCCGGATCCTGGGCCACGAAGGCGTCGGGACCATCACGGAAGTCGGCTCCTCGGTCGCCAGCCTCAAAGTGGGGGACCGCGTCATCATCTCCTGCATCAAGTCCTGCGGCCACTGCGCCAACTGCAAGACCGGGCTGTACTCGCACTGCATGGGCGAGGAAGGGGCCTCCGGCACCGGCTGGATCTTCGGCCACCTGATTGACGGCACCCAGGCGGAGTACGTCCGCGTCCCCTACGCCGAAAACTCCCTCCACCTGCTCCCGGAGGGCGTCACCGACGAACAGGCCGTGATGCTCTCCGACATTCTTCCCACCGGCTTCGAGATCGGGGTGCAGTACGGCCGTGTGAAGCCCGGCGACACGGTCGCCGTCGTGGGGGCCGGGCCGGTGGGCCTCGCCGCGATCGCCACCGCCGGGCTTTACGGTGCCGCAACCATCATCGCTATCGACCTTGACGCGAACCGGCTGGAAAAGTCCCGCGAGTTCGGCGCCACCGACGTCGTCCTTTCCGGCGAGCCCGGCTGGAAGGAGCAGGTGCTCGCACTGACCGACGGGCAGGGCGTGGACGTGGCAATAGAGGCCGTCGGCATCCCGACCACTTTCGATATGTGCATCGATATCGTCCGGCCGGGCGGCAATGTGGCCAACGCCGGCGTGCACGGCAAGTCCGTGGAACTGCATGTGGAAGACCTCTGGATCCAGAACATCAACATCAGCATGGGACTGGTGAATACCAACACCACCCCGATGCTGCTCAAACTCGTAGCGCAGAAGAAGGTGCCGGCGGAGAAGTTCGCCACGCATCACTTCAGGTTCGACCAGTTCCTGGAGGCCTACGACACGTTCGCCCGGGCCGCGGAAACGAAGGCGCTCAAGGTCGTGATCACGGCATGAAAGCCCTGGTCGTTTACGATTCGGCCTACGGCAACACCAGATCGGTAGCCGAGGCGATCGCCGGTTCGCTTGACGGACTTCAGGCGCGTTCGGTCCCGGTCGGCGACTTCAAACCCGACGCGCTCGCGGCCGGGGACCTCCTCGTGGTCGGCAGCCCCATCAATGGATGGCGCCCGACGCCGAAAATCACCGCGCTGCTCTCGGCCTTGGGGGACGGTTCCCTCAGGGGGGTGAAAGCCGCGGCGTTCGACACCCGCGTCCGGATGTTCATCCACGGCGATGCCGCCAGGAAGATAACGCATGCCCTGAAGGCAGGCGGGGCGGACATCATCGCCGAACCCATGCCCTTCTTCGTGGTGGGAAGCGAAGGGCCGCTGCGCGACGGCGAAATCGAGAAAGCGGGGGGCTGGGCACGAACCCTACTCACCTCACTTACGAGCTGAGTCAGCTGATCTAAGTCATCTGAAAGGACGGCGGCCATGCGACCAGGCCGGATAGTCATGCTGGTGCTGGGCACGCTCAGCGCTCTTCTCGGACTGGGGCTGCTGGCCGTTGCCGGCGCCGCAGGGTTCGCCAACTACCTGCAACGCGACAACGGCTACTTCACCACACCATCGGAACGTTATGCCACGAACTCCTATGCCCTGACGACACCGCGCCTGGACATCATGGCCGACGAGGGGGTGCCGGACACGGCCCCGGTCGGCGTGGCGGGAAGTGTCATGCTGGGCGGATCGGCGGCTGCCGGCAAGGAAATCTTCATCGGCATCGGGCCGCGGAGCGACGTGGAGGCCTATCTGAACGGCATCAGCCACTCAGAGATCACCGAGGTGCGGTTCAACCCCTTCCGGGTGGACTACCGGGACGTGGCCGGCACCCAGGTCCCGGCGAGGCCAGCGGACCAGGGGTTTTGGGCCGCGTCGGCCAGCGGCACGGGGGAGCAGCAGCTCGAATGGAACCTGCGGTCCGGCAGCTGGGCTGTGGTGATCATGAACGCCGATGCCAGTGCCCCGGTGGTCGTGGACATGAAAGCCGGAGCCCGGTCCAACCTGCTGTGGCCCGTCTTTGTCGGGCTGCTTGCCGGCGGAATAGTGTTCCTGCTCATTGGCGTTCCCCTGATCGTGCTTGGGGCCGCAGGGCTGGGCCGCGGCAAGGGAGGACCTCCCCATCCCGGCCAGCCGCAGCCCCGACCCGGCCAGTTGCAGCCCTCGTCCGCAGCCTCCGCACCCCGGCTCTATGCGCCGGGCGCGGTGCCAGGTGCGGTGCCGGGCGCTGTTTCGGGCGCCCCCCCGGGTACCGGCGTCGTCTATCCGGCCCGGCTCAGCGGCTATCTGGACCCGAACCTGTCCCGCTGGAAGTGGCTGTTTAAGTGGCTCCTGGCGATCCCGCACTTCATCGTTCTCTTCTTCTTCTGGTTTGCCTTCGGCGTGGTCACCATCGTGGCGTGGTTCGCGATCCTCTTCACCGGGCGCTACCCGCGATCGCTGTTCAACTTCAACGTCGGGGTACTCCGCTGGAGCTGGCGCGTGGCTTACTACTCGTACGGGGCGCTCGGCACGGACATCTATCCGCCCTTCACCTTGGAGCGCACCGACTACCCGGCCGACTTCGACGTCGACTATCCGGAGAAGCTCTCCCGCGGCCTGGTGCTCGTGAAGTCCTGGCTGCTCGCCATCCCGCACCTGCTGATCATCGCGCTGCTGACCGGGACCACCCAGACCTGGGTGAACCGCGACGGCAACTGGGTGCAGGTGGGCACGGGACTCTCTCTGTTCGGGCTGCTGGCCTTCATCGCCGGGGTCATCCTGTTGTTCACCGGCGTGTACCCGCGGGGACTCTTCGACTTCCTGATGGGCCTGAACCGCTGGATCTACCGCGTGGTCGCCTACGTTTCCCTGATGCGCGACGAATACCCGCCGTTCCACCTGGACATGGGGCCGCGGGACCCGGGAGATGCCCCTGCGGTTCCGCCTGCGGCGACTCCGGCCGGACCCGGGTACGCTCCGGTTTCCGGCGGTCCCGGCGCCGCCCCGCCCATCTACGGCCAGCCAGGCCCGGGTGGGACAGGCCAGCCGGGCCCGGACAGGCCGGAAGCCGCCGCAGGCGTGGACAGCCCGCCGCGCGCCTAGGACTCTCGCCGGGACATCTCCACCCGCGGCCGGGCAGCTCACCAGAGCCGCCCGGCCGCTTCGCTGTGCTTCTTGCGCTGTGCTCCTAAGGCGCCGGACCTGCGACCGTCGCCGCGTGCACTCCCAAAAAAAATATCTACATGCACGTGCATCCAAGCGGGCCCGTGCGCCGGTAGTAGGGGTGTAAGCAAAAATCGCCCGCCTGGCGGGCCGTTGAAGGAGATGCAAATGCGTACCAGCCTTTTCACAGCAGGAGCCGTCGCAATCGCGGCAGCTCTCACCCTTGCCGGCCCAGCCCAGGCTGCCGAGTCCGACGCCCAGCTTTCCGTACTTCACGGCGTGCCGGGACTGACCGTTGACGTCTATGTCAACGGCGAACGCACACTTGACGACTTCGCCCCCGGCACCCTGGCCGGTCCGCTGGCTCTGCCGGCCGGGTCCTACGACCTTGCCATCACCGCCGCCGATGCCGCGGACGCTTCCGCCCCCGTAATCGGGCCGGTCACGGTCACCCTCGCCGCCAACGGCAACTACACGGCCGTAGCCAACCTCGACGCGGCGGGCAAACCGACGGCCAACTTCTTCACGAACGACGTCTCACAGATCGATCCCGGCAAGGGCAAGCTCACGGTCCGCCATACGGCAGCGGCGCCGGCCGTAGACATCCTCGCTGGCGGCGCTCCCGTCATCTCCGGCCTGGCCAACCCCAATGAGGAGACGCTTACGCTGGATCCCGGCACCCTGTCCGTTGCGGTGGCCGCCGCCGGCACCACGGCCCCGGTCATCGGCCCGGCCGATGTGACGGTCGCAGAAGGCACCCACACGGTGGTGTACGCGTGGGGCAGCCTCGCGGACAACAACCTGCAGCTGGCCGTGCAGAACATTGAGGGTCTGCACTCCGCCCCCGCCGGCGTTCCCGGCGCACGCTCCGGCGCCGCTGACGCCGGAGCCGCATCAGCCGGTCAGACAGCCGCCACTATAGGCATCGGTGCCGCGGTCCTCCTGATGCTCGCCGGCGGGGTCGCCGTGTCCCGCAAGCAGCCGGCGCTCCGCCGCACCCGCTAGGCCGCAACCGCTACCCCGGCCGCCCGGCTACCCGCCGGGCGGCCGGACCACGAGCTTCAACAGGGCAGGAGGACGGACATGAACGGCACGACGACGGCGGAAGCCACCCGGCGCCCGGCTCCTGGTCTGCGGACGGCCGTATGGAGGTCCAGCGTGCAGGGTTCCGCTGCACGGATAGCAGCCGCCGCCGTCACGATGGCGCTGCTGATCGCGGGTTGCGCCGCACCCCGGGAAGCCGCCGCCCCGCAGCCCGTGTCCACGGATAGTTCGGTAGCGGAGAAAATTGCCCCGGAGACAGCCGCGACTGCCCCCGGGGGACCCGGCACCGGGCCCCGGACGCCGGCGCCGGCCACGACCGCCCCCGTCCCGGGACCAGCCATCCCGATCCGGCCCGCAGCCCCACTGGCACAGCCGCCTGAAGACCCGGCCCCGCGCCTCCTCACCGTGGAGGGAACCACCATCAACATGCCGATCGTGGAGGTCGGAGTCAGCCCGGACGGGGCCATGGAAATCCCGGAGCCTTTCAACGAAGCCGGCTGGTACCGCTTCGGACCGGTCCCCGGAGCCGCCGCCGGCACAGCGGTGGTCGCGGCGCACGTCGACACGACCTCCGATTCGGCACCCTTTTCCCAACTCAAATCGCTCGCGCCGGGCACTCTCGTGACGGTGCAGCGCGAAGGGGCAGCATCCGTGGTTTTCCGGGTGACCGGGGTGGAACTCATGGCCAAGGACGCGTTTGACGGCGCATCCATCTTCCGGCGCGACGGCCCGCCCGAACTGAAGCTGGTGACCTGCGGCGGCCGATGGCTGGACGAAAAGCAGGACTACGGCGACAATGTGATAGTCACGGCGGTGCCGGCATGATTCAGCATGCCGCGCTTATCGTCGCCACCAACAGGGGGAAGGAGCCGGGATTGGCACCTTCCGACGCTTCTTCCGTCTGGGACGCGCGACTCAACGATTCTTTCGCCGCCGGTGACGAAACAGCCCTGGCAGAGGCGTACCAGCAGTTCGCCCCCCTGGTGCACACGCTGGCGCTGCGCTCGTTGCGCGACAACTCCGCCGCCGATGACGTCACCCAGGAGGTGTTCATCCGGGTGTGGCGCTCGCGGTCTGCGTTCGACCCGGCGAGAGCGCGGCTCCCGGCGTGGATCGTGGGGATCACCCGGAACGCGATCACGGACGCCCAGGCGGCCTCGATGCGGGAAACCCGGAAGGTGCTCGCCGCCGTCGAGCTCTCTCCGGACCCGGAACGGGCGGCCGGGCACGCAGCCGCCGAAGTGCTGGCCGACCGCCTGCTGCTGGACGGGGAACTGGAAAGGTTGGGGGAGCCGCAGGGATCCATCCTCAAACTCGCCTTCTACGATGACCTGACGCATTCCCAGATTTCACAGAAACTGGACCTGCCGCTTGGTACGGTCAAAAGCCACATCCGCCGCAGCCTGTCCCAGCTCAGAAACCGATTGGAGGTAGACCGTGCAACATCTTGACCTGGAGTCACTGAGTCTGCTGGCCCTCGGCGAAGAGCTCGGAGACAACGCCGCGGATCACCTCCGTTCCTGCGGCAGCTGTGCAACGGACTACGCAGGCCTCCGCCGCGTCGTCGTGGCGGCGAAGCCCGGACCACCGGACGCCACCGCGCTGGAATCACCGGGACCGCTGGTGTGGGCAGGGATTCACCGCACCCTGGGGCTTTCCGCGGCCGTCGCCGCTGACCCGCTCGAATCCCCGGCATCGTCGGGCTGCCCCCCAGCGGCAGCGTCGCCGACACAGACACTGATACAGACACACGCACAGACACAGACACAGACAAAGACACAGACAAAGACACAGACAAAGACACAGCCGCCGCCGACGTCACCGGCCGGCTCCCCGACGCCGCTCCCGTCCCGGGAGGAAAAGACCACCCGGAAGCGGGAACCAGGCAGGGGCTCCGGGTGGATCCGCCGTCCCGGGGTGTGGCTGGCGGCCGCAGCGGCCACAACACTGCTGGCGGCAGGGGTCTTCTGGTCCGTGCAACAGAACCAGCCGGCGGTGACCCCGCTCGCCCTGGCCGAACTTGCGCCCGTGGACCAGCATTCCGCCACCGGCTCGGCCCAGGTCGTTGAGACCAAGGACGGGCAGCGCACCCTGGAGGTCCGGGTCGACAAGAACGAGGCCCGCGGGTACCAGGAGGTCTGGCTGATCGCGCCGGATCTGTCCCGGCTGGTGAGCCTGGGCGTCATGACCTCCGAGTCCGGAACTTTTGCCGTGCCGGCAGGCCTGGATCTGGGCGCGTACCCGATCGTTGACGTGTCCGACGAACCGGTTGACGGCAATCCCGCGCACTCCAGCGTAAGTATTGTCCGCGGAACCCTGGCCTCGTAAACCGATCTGCCCTCTTGCCAGCGGACCCCGGCGGGAACATAGTTGAGGGAATTCACCACTCCACCGCGGGAGGCAGGCGACCATGCTGAACAACGAGGCGCAGGGAAGCGGACTGCTGAAGGGCAAGACCGCGCTGATCTACGGTGCGGGGGGTTCCATCGGCGGAGCCGTGGCCCGGGCCTTCGCAGCGGAGGGTGCCTTCGTCCACCTCGCCGGCCGCACCGAGTCGTCGCTGGAAAAGGCGGCCCGGGACATCCAGGAGAAGGGCGGCCGGGCGGAAACCTCCGTCGTCGACGCCCTGGACGAGGAGCAGGTCGACGCGTTTGTGGACCGGGTGGCCAAGAAGAACAAACGGATCGACATCTCCTTCAACGTCATCTCCTTCGGCGACATCCAGCAGCCGCTGATGGACATTGACGTCAACGATTTCACCCAGCCCATCAGCCTGGCCACCCGCACCCATTTCCTCACCACCCGGGCCGCGGCGACGCATATGATCAAGCAGCGCTCGGGTGTGGTGCTGATGTACGGCGGTTCCGGACCCCAGACCGCGCCCGGGGTCGGCGGTTTCAAGGTGGCCCTGGACGCGATGGACGGGCTGCGTCGGCAGTGGGCCCTGGAACTCGGCAAACACGGCATCCGGGTGGTCACCATGGTCTCCGGCGGCATCATCGAGACGATCCCGTGGCAGACGGAGGGGCGCGAGGAAATGATTGTGGAGATCTCCAAGTCCGCCCACCTGAACCGCACCGCAACGCTGGCCGATGTCGGAAACGTCGCCTGCTTTGTGGCCTCGGACAAGGCCGGGGCCATCACCGACGCCACCGTCAACATCTCCTCCGGCGCGATCGTGGACTACTAGGGCCAGGCCCTTCAACGCAGGGGAACGGCTGCCTACTCCACCGTCACCTTGACCCGCTGCACCACGTTGTTGCCCATGCCCTGGTAGTTCCAGACCTGCTCCAGCGGCTGGGTGGTGCCGGTGGCGTCCGTGGCGCGGCAGGCCAACTCGTGGTCGCCGGGGTCCGCCATCCAGGGCAGTGACCAGGCGCACCAAGCGAAGGGCCCTGCCGGATGTTCCAGGTGGGCCGGCGCCCATTTGCCGTCGATCCCCACCTCGACGCGCTGCACCGCACCCTCCCCGGACCAGGCCCGGCCGGTCAGCAGCACCGGCCCGGCCTGCACGGTCCGGCTCCGGGTGAAGAAGTCCGGGACGCCCGGCGGGACCAGCAGCGAGCGGACCTTGATCCAGGTGACGGGGATGCCGGCGTCGTCAGCGTCCTGCTGGTAGCGGTACGCGACCGCCTGTTGGAAACCGTCGAAAGGCTTGGTGAGCACCTTGATCGAGGAGACCCACTTGACACTCGCCATGCCGTACCAGCCGGGGACCACCAGCCGCAGCGGGTAGCCATGCTGCGGCGGCAGGTCGTTGCCGTTCATCTGGTAGGCCAGCACGATGTCGGGCCGCAGGGCCTCCGCAATCGGAAGGCTCCGGGCGTACTCTTGCCGGACGCCACCCTGGATGCCGCTGTCGGTGCCGGTGAACACCACCTCCACGGCGTCGTCCTCCACCCCCGCCTGGGCCAGCAGGTAGGAGAGCGGAACCCCGGTCCAGACGGCGGTGCCGACGGCCTCCAGCCGCCAGGGCTGGCTAAGCGGGCGGGGCCGCAACAACGAGCGGCCGTTGCCGGCGCATTCCAAGGTCACGGGGATGCTGATCCGCGGCGACCGGCGGAGGGCTTTGAGGTTCAACTCCAGAGACCGCTGCACGGCACCGCCGATCCGCAGGTGCCATTGCTCGGCATCGATGAAAGGGATGTCAAAATGGTTCAGCAGGTAATGCAGTCCCGGCGGTGTGGTGTCATTCCGCAGGGCCTCCAGCGGCATGGAATGGTTCCGGACGGCAAGCTGCAGTTCCTCCCCTGTGAGGGGGCCGTGGCTCGGCTCGCCGGGGTCCACCGTGAGCTTCCGGCCGTGCCGCGGGGTCTTCAGGATGGACGAGTGTCGGGACATCTGCTTTGGCATGGCACCGCGATTCTGCTCCAGACCAGCCCGGGTTTGGACCGGTGTCACCTGCAGTCAGGTCTACGCCGCAGCCCGGAAGCCGTCAAGCCACGTCGATTCCGTCAGCCCAGCAGCCCCGCCGGGGCGATTAAGCAGCCCCGCCGGGGCGGTTAAACTGTGTGCGACCCGGCCACGGCGAGCGTTGGCGCGGCGGTCATGGGCCTAAGCCTCCCGGGACGCGGGCGACTTGGTCTGCGCCGGGTCGCGTTCGGCGAGCGAGCCGATCGCGGCGTCGATTTTCGCCATGATTTCGGTGTCGAGCCTCACGCCCGCGGCCGCGACGTTCTTTTCGATCTGCTCCGGCCGGGATGCGCCCATGATGGCGGAAGCCACGTTCTTGTTCTGCAGCACCCACGCGATGCTCAGCTGGGCCATGGTGAGTCCGGCCTCTTCGGCAATGGGCTTGAGCTGCTGCACGCCGGTGAGGACCTCGTTGGACATCCAGCGCTCGATCATCTTCGAGCCGCCCTTGGAATCCGTGGCGCGGCTGCCCTCGGGGGCCGGCTTGCCCGGGTGGTATTTCCCGCTCAGCACGCCCTGCGCCATTGGCGACCAGACGATCTGGGAGAGGCCCAGTTCCTCGGACGTCGGGATGACCTCGGTCTCGATGACCCGCCACAGCATGGAGTACTGCGGCTGGTTGGAGATCAGCTGGAAGCCGAGTTCCGTGGCCAGGGCGTGGCCGTCGCGGATCTGGCTGGCCGTCCACTCGCTGACGCCGATATAGAGGGCCTTGCCCTGCCGCACGATGTCAGCGAAGGCCTGCATAGTCTCTTCCAGGGGAGTCCCGTAGTCGTATCGGTGGGCCTGGTAGAGGTCCACGTAGTCCGTCTGGAGCCGGGTGAGGGAGCCGTTGATGGCCTCCAGTATGTGCTTGCGGGACAGCCCAAGATCGTTGTGGCCCTTGGGGCCGGTGGGGCCGAAGACCTTGGTGAAGATTTCCAGCGATTCACGCCGCTCATCCCGGAGGGCGTTTCCGAGCACGGTCTCCGCGGCCGTGTTGGCGTAGACATCTGCGGTGTCGAAGGTGCTGATGCCGGCGTCGAGCGCTGCCCGGACGCACTGGGTGGCGACTTCGTTCTCCACCTGCGAGCCGTGCGTGAGCCAGTTGCCGAAGGTGATTTCCGAAATCTTGAAGCCGCTGTTACCGAGGTATCTGAATTCCATGGGTCTCACCGTAGCCGACTTGACTGCCGGGGGTAAGGCCTCAGCCTGCTTTGCGCTCCCGGGCGTGCGATTCGGGTGCTTGTTCGTTCAGGTGGCCGCCCAGAGGCTTCCGGGGCAGGGGAATCCGGCCGGGAAGGGAGGCCATGGAGCCTGTGTCCAGCAGGGACTTCGCCGCGGGCATCGCGGCTTTCTTGAAAGCCGGTGCGGCGGTGCCAAGCTGGCCGTTCCGGTCCGTGGCCGACTCCACGAGCGGCGCCACGGCCGCCACGTCCCGTGCCGGGGCCGTGGGGCTGGGCAGGTCGCGGACCGAGACCCTGACCGCCGGGGCGGCCCCGGCCTTGACCCGGGCGGCGGCGCGGGACTCGGCCCGCGCGACGGCGGCAGTCCAATTCGGTGCCAGGGAGGGTTCCTTACTGGCGGTCTTGGCCGGCTTCGCGGCCTGTGCCGGTTGGGCAGCTTTCGCCGGCAGGGCCGGTTGCGTGGTCCCGAGGGTCCGGACAGCGCGGTCCCGCTGGACGGTTTCGGCGGTTCGGCCGGCGGTCCTGAACAGCCCGTGTCCCACAGCCATGATGGTCACGGCGGCCAGCCGGCCAAGGCCCGCAACCACCAGCGTGGCCACGAATACAAGGAAAAGACCGAAGAACATGACGAGCCCCACGGCCAGGGTCCCGAAGAAGGTCAGGTTGAGGGCGATCGTTGTCGGATCCTGCATTTCACCTCTCCTGGCTGGTCGTGGCGCGACTCTGCCCGCCACGACCGGCGGGCAACAACACCCCTTAACAATACGGACTTTTTTCCATGGACACGCAGCCATCCGGCTTCTTCGCGGAGACGTGTCACAGCTGTTACCGGTTCCGCCGCGCCGGCCCCGGGCTGCCCCGTCTATAGTCGGAAGAAGCCCTGCCGGAGTGATCCGGCCGCCGGAAAGGACAATTGTGACGCCCCCAGCCGCCGCCCCTCCGGGAGCCTGTGCCCAGCCGGCCCCGTTCCGGGGCAACTGCCCCTGCCTTTCCGGGGAACAGTACGGCGCGTGCTGCGGCCGCTTCCACGGCGGCGAGGCGGAGGCCCCGACCGCTGAACAACTGATGCGCTCCCGGTACAGCGCCTTCGTCCTGCTCGACGCCGGCTACCTCCGGCGGACCTGGCTCCCGGAGACCCGGCCAGCCGAACTTGAACTGGATCCGGACCTGCAGTGGCGGCGGCTGGACATCATGTCCACTACGCGCGGCGGTCCGCTGGACACCGAGGGGACCGTCGAGTTCAAGGCCCATTTCCGGCACGACGGCGAGCGTGGAGTCCACCATGAGACGAGCCGCTTCCTGCGGGTCGACCGGCGCTGGTACTACGTTTCCGCCGTCGCCGTCGAGTTCGGCTGAACGGCCGGCCAGCGCACCTGACGTTTAGACGGCCGCCGGGCGCCGGGCAGCGTTGCCCGGCGCCCGGCATGTCCGGACGGTGTACTTCCGGATCAGCGTTCCTGGACGGTGTCCACCGGGGCGAACCCTGCGCGGTCCACCTTGCGGTGGAAGTGCATGCCGGCGGTGCCGCCGAGGACGGCGCCGACCAGGGCCACCGCGGCCACCACAACGGCGGCGATGATGCTGGTGGTGGTCAGTTCGCCCTCGTTGACCGGGATGCGCGGGAAGCTGTTGAGCTGGGCCAGGATGTTGTACTGCTGGCCTGCCACGACGGCGAGGACGGCGATGACGACGGCGGCGATGAGGGCCCAGACCCACACCATGAACCCCTGCTTGGCGCCGTTGAAGCGGGCCATCCGGCCGGCGACGTAGCCGCCGGCGTAGTAGGAGACGAAGAGGATCACCAGCAGCACGATGATGCCGACGAGTCCCACAGTTTCATTCCCTGAGGCGACCGTTGCGTTGACGTCCGTGTTGGTGGCGAGGCCGACGGCGGTGCCGGCGGCGGCGACCAGCGCGGTCAGCAGCACCGCCATGCCGGTGGCGGCGAGCCAGCCGAAGAAGGCGGAGCCGATCTGGATGCCGCCGAACTGCTCCCGTTCGCGGGCCACCACGGTTTCACGGGTGGGAACCTCTTCGACCACGGTGTCCCGTGCGGGGGTGGCACGAGCGGGCTCGTCAAGGCGCACGGCGGTGACGGGCTGGCTGCGGGGCGGTTCCGGGCGGACCGCAGCCTGGGCCCGGGTGGGCGCGTCGGCAGCGGCGCTGGTGGAGATGGCGCGGGTGTCGCTGGTGGGGGCAGTGTCTAGGCGGGCGGTGTCCTGCCGGGCGTCGTGGATCCGGGGGTCCTGGTTGACGGCCCCGTCCTCGTCGCGGGCGCGACCGGAGGTGCGGTTTTCGGGGCCTGCTGGGTTGCTCATGAGGACTGCTCACTTTCACTGAATGACCCGCGCTCATTGTTTGGGCCGGGCACGGCAAGGCGGAGACCGGTGTGCAGGCCTCGGGTCCACCTAATCACGGGCAGCCGGAGGTAGCCGGGATGCTCACCATTTATGGTGGGGCGGCGGGAACGGGGTGACGCGCCGGCTCAGCGGTACTTCCGGTGCAGGTTCGCCTTCACCGACGCTCGGGGGCTGGCATCGGCAATCCAGGGCCCGGTGCCCTCGGACTGGTCCAGGACTCCGGCTTCCAGCCACTCGTAGTCGCCGGCGAGGACCTTGCGGGCGAGCACGCGGTCGCCGTCGTCCGTGTTCCTCCAGAGCTGGTCGAAGTACTCGTCCACCCGCACGCGGGCCTGCTCGCAGTATGCCTCGGCAAGTTCGTAGGCGGAAGCCCCCTTCTCCGGCTCGGTCCGCAGCAGCATTTCTGCCCGGGAACAGCAGGCGGCCATGGCAAACAGTTCGGCCCCGATGTCCACAATCCGGCCCAGGAACGCCTGTTTGTGCTCGAGCTTTGCCTGCCACCGCCCCATCCCATAGAAGGTCTGCCGGGCCAGCCGCCGGGAGGACCGCTCGACGAAGCGCAGCTGTTTGGCGAGCCGGCCGAAGTCACTGTAGGAACGCGGGTCCATGCCTGCCCCGGCGACGAGCTTCGGCAGCCACTTCGCATAGAAGCCGGAAGCGCCGACCGCGGCCTTGGCCTTGCCGGACAGGCTGGCGTCCTCGGAGGCAAGGTCTCCGGCGGCTGCCAGATGCGCGTCCACGGCCTCACGGGCGATCAGCAGTTTCATGATTTCCGAGGATCCCTCGAAGATCCGGTTGATCCGCAGGTCGCGGAGCTGCTGCTCGGCCGGCACGGCGCGCTCGCCGCGGGCCTCCAGCGAGTCCGCGGTTTCAAAGCCGCGGCCGCCGCGGATCTGCACCAGCTCGTCGGCGATCCGGCAGCTGATCTCGGTGCACCACAGCTTCGCCAGGGCCGCCTCGATCCGCACATCCTTCTGCCCGGCGTCGGCCATTTCGGCACACAACTCAAACACGGCGTCCAGGGCGAAGGCGCTGGCCGCAATGAAGGCAATCTTCTTGCCCACGGCCTCATGCTTGCCCACGGGCCGGCCCCACTGGGTGCGGGCGTTGGACCATTCGCGGGCGATTTTCAGGCTCCACCGCCCGGAGCCAACGCAGAGTCCGGGGATGGAGAGCCGGCCGGTGTTGAGCGTGGTGAGGGCGATCTTCAGGCCCTGGCCTTCGCGGCCCAGCCGGTTGGCCGCGGGCACCCGGACCTGGTGGAAGCGGGTGACGCCGTTCTCGATGCCACGCAGGCCCATGAAGGCGTTGCGGTTTTCCACCGTGATTCCGGGGGAGTCCATCTCAACGACGAAGGCACTGATGCCGCCCTTGTGGATTGTGCCGTCAGCGTCGGTGCGTGAGGGGACCACCGCCATGACCACCACGAGTTCGGCGATCACGCCGTTGGTGGTCCAGAGTTTCACGCCGTCAATTATGTAGGACTCCCCGTCGTCGGAGGGGACAGCAGTCGCTCCCATCCGGGCGGGGTCGCTGCCGACGTCGGGCTCGGTCAGCAGGAACGCGGTGATGGCTCCCGCGGCGCAGCGCGGCAGGTATTCCTGCTTTTGCGCGGGGGTGCCGAAGACCTTGACGGGCTCGGGAACGCCGATGGACAGGTGCGCGGAGAGCAGGGCGCCGAGGCTGGGATGGACGGAACCCAGCAGCGCCAGGGCCCGTCCGTAGTACACCAGCGAGAGGCCCAGCCCGCCGTAGTCGCGGGGGATCTTCATGCCGAAGGTCCCCAGTTCGGCCAGCCCCCGGAGGTATTCATCCGGGATCCGGGCATCGCGTTCGATGGTGCGCCCGGACATGGTGCGGCAGAAGTCGGTCAGGCGGGCAATGAACGCTTCGCCGCGTTCGACGTCGTCCGCCGGGGCTTCCGGCCAGGGGTGGATCAGGCTGAGGTCAAAGCTGCCGAGGTACAGTCCCTTGGCGAAACTGGGCCGGTCCCAGCTGGTATCGCGGGCGGCTTCGGCGATGGCCCGCGCGTCGGCCGCTGTGGCGTCGTGGCCGATCGTCTCAGGCAGGACCGGGACATCCGAGGTGGGGCTGTCGGCGGGATTGCCGGTTGCTGGATTTTCAACGGCGGAGCTCATCGGGCATCTCCTCTAACCGGGTCACCGGCTCGAGCCCTGGATCCGCCGTGGGTGGAGGACCCTTCAGCTGTCCCGCAATACTACCCGCGGGTAGGTGCCGGTGCTAGGGGCCGAGTGGCCCCTGATTTCCGCCGCGATATCCCCGACGAAGTCGCCCGGAAGCTCCACCGTGGAGGCGTGGTGGACCAGCCGGTCCCAGCCGTGGTTAATGCCATGGACAAGCCCCAGCAGGAGCGTCGAGGCGATGATCCAGGCGAGCCGGCCGACCCCCACGAGAACGAGGGCCGCGAAGGACACCGTCATCATAAGAAGTGTGATTACCAGGGCAAACACGAGTGTGCCCATGAACACCAGCGTTGGCGTTTCCACTGCACTTAGGTCGAACTGCATTCTTCCCCCTGGATCATTGCTTCGGCTTAATTAGTAGCCCGAGCGTAGGGTGCGGGAGGTGGGCTCGCCAGAGCCGGCAGCCCGCGCCGGGATTCTTGATACGGGATCGAAATGCTACCGGGGCGTAGGTCACGGGCCGGTTGCGGTAGCCTCACGGGGCGGTTACGGCGGGTTGGCACCACGGCACCACGTGGCCGGCCATGACAGCCGGGGTCTGCGTTAACCTTGTAGCTGGCAGTTTTTCCTGATCCACTGCCCAATCGAGATCCCACGGCAGATGTTAGGAGAGTGCGTGACCCGTTCCGCCCTGTCCTCCGCCGACGCCATCAGCGCCCGGTTGAGGGACCTCGAACTCCTCACCAAGGGTCCCGCCTGGGCGCTGACCCGCTCGGCGCCGTGGGTGATCGCAGTGCTGCAGGCGTCCTTCACCCGCACCCGGCCGCAGCTCCCGCTGGAACAGTTCCACGCCGACGTCGACGCCTTCCTTGTCCAGCTCCGCCGCCAGGATCCGGGGCTGGGCGGCGCCGCCAACGGAAAGACGTTCGGCGATGAGTGGACCCGCAAGAATTTCCTGACCCGGCGGAACCAGTCCGGGCAGATTGTGTACGAGGTGACCGAACCGGCCGCCCGTGTCATCGCCTTCCTGGAGAGTCTCTCCAGCGAACGCTCCACGCTCAACGGGTCACGGCTCGGCACGCTGCTGGGCGACGTCGAGAAGCTCGCCAATGAGACGAATCCTGACCAGAGCGCGCGGCTCGAGTCCCTCGCGGAAGAGATCGGCGACCGGCACCAGCTGATCGAGGACATCAGCTCGGGGGACTTTGACGGGCTGCTCGACGACGAGGAGGCCGTGGAGGCCGCCGGGAACATCCTGGACCTCGCAGCCAGCCTGCCCGCGGACTACAAGAAGATGCGCGACCGGATCGAGGAGCTGGTGGGGGAGCTCCGCAACCAGATCATCGAGGAGTCGCTCAGCAAGGGTGCCACGATGGCCCAGGTGCTGGAAGCGGACAAGCGGCTCCGGCAAAGCCCCGAGGGCAGGACCTTCCGTTCCTTCACGGCGTTCCTGGAGGATCCGCAACAGCAGCTGCGTTTCCGTTCCGCGATTGGCGAGGTGCTCAGCCGGCAGTTCGCCGATGACCTCAGCCATGAGGAACGCGAGACGCTGAAGAACCTTGTCGCGGAATTGCGGGCCCAGCACAGCCAGATCCAGCGGATTTACGGCAAGCTCAGCGAAAGCCTGAACACCTACGTCCAGAGCGACGACTTCCGCCAGTCCGTCCGGCTCCGCCAGGTCCTGCGGGAGGCCGAGCAGGCCATCCGGTCCCTGCCGTATGAGCGCGAACGCCCCGGACTGGTCCGCGGCCCGGTGCTGTTCAACGCCGGTTTCGAGTCCCTGGCCATGGTCAAGCTGTTCGACCCGGACGAGTTCGCGGCCCCGCCCAAGCTGGCCGACCCGATCGCCTTCAGCGACTCGGACCGGGTGCGCTCGCCGCGGACCGGCAAAGCCAGCCCCGCGGCGATCCGCGCCGCGTTCGCCGGCGCGTCCACCCTGGCCGGGGCCTGGGAGCAGCTGCCGCCCGGCGAACGCCATATCAACTCGATCCGCGCCCTGCTTTCCCACGCCCTGCACGAAGGTGCCGGCTTTGACCGCGAGGCGTGGGACACCCTCGACTTCGAACAGATCGACGGCTCCACGCGCACAGCGTACCTGCCGGTCGTCACGCTCAAGAAGGACTGAAGATGACTGAACTTCCCCAAGAAACAGTGGAAGACACGGCCGGGGCAGCCGAAGGAGCGGCAGCGGCTGCGGAGCCCGCCCAGCATGTCCACGCCGACCCTTTCACGGTCACCCCGCGCGACACGTTCGTCGACGGCGCTGCGCTCTTCCCGGGGGACACCGGCGTGCTCCCGATGAAGGTCCGCCAGGCCCTCGTGAAGCTCCTCAAGGGCCCGTACATCGACGGGGGCCGGGACGAAAAGCTCTGGACCACGCTGCTGGACAACCAGCTGATCCTGCGCAGCCGCCTGTCCGAACTCTTCCTGACCCTGCAGCTGGACCACGACCGCAAAGTGGCCGTACTGCGCCCGGTGGACCCCGAGGCCATCGGTGGCAGCACCCGCTCCAGCATCCTGCGCCAGCAGCGCGCCCTGAGCCGGGTGGAAACCATCGTGCTGCTCCGTCTGCGCCTGCTCCTGGACCGCCACGTCACGGCACAGACCGACCCCACGATCACGCGCGAGGAAATCGCCGAACTTGTGGCCCACTACCAGCCCTCCGGCCACCAGGACGCCCTCCGCGATTCCGACGTCGTCAACCGTGCCATCACTAAACTCCTGGCCCGTCAGCTCCTCCTCGCCACCGGCCTGGACGAGGTCTACACCATCTCCAACGCCCTCCCCCTGGCCCTCCCGTTCGAAAACATCGGCGACATCCCCGCCCAAATCGACGCCCTCGTAGCCGCCGCCACCGACCAGTCGGGAACAGAACCCCTGCTGGAGTTCGACGGCGACGCGGCAGCGGAGGAGGAGAGCGACGACGCCAACCCGGCCGTTGACGACGCGGAGGCAGCCAAATGAGCATCGCAACCATGCTCCCGATGGGCGAGCTCACCAACCCCGGCCAGATGCGCCTCGCCCTCGTCCAGGTGGTCAACTGGGGCACCTTCCATGGCGCCCACACCATGCACGTGGACCGCAACGGCACCCTGCTGACCGGCAATTCCGGGGTCGGCAAGTCCACGCTGTTCGACGCGATGCTCCGGGTCTTCGATGCGAGGCCGCGCTCCAACGAGGCAGCGGCCCAGCGCGCGGGCGGGGCGGTCGAGGACAAGCGGACCACGTTCACGTACATGCGCGGCAAAGTGGGGGACAAGGCCGTCGGCGAGGGCTCGGCGAGTGCGTTCCAGCGCCCCGGAGCAACCTGGTCAGCGGTCGCGCTGACCTTCGACAACGCCGCCGGCACCCGGGTGACCGTGTCGGCGCTGTTCGACCTGCCCAAGAACGGGACGGAGTCCAGCGTCGGCCGGTACTACCTGGTCGACAACAAGCCGCTGGACCTCGCGGCGATTGAGGCCATCGCTGAGAAGCGCTTCACCAAGTCGGCGCTGGATGCGATCTTCCCGGACGCCCAGGTCTTCGACGTGCACAAGGCCTTCGCGGAACGCTTCCGGCGCCTGCTCGGAATCAGTTCGGACCAGGCCCTGCCGCTGCTGCGCGTCATCCAGGCCGGCAAGGGCCTCGGCGGCAGCGTCAACAACTTTTTCCGCGACCAGGTCCTGGACGCGCCTGCCACGCTGGGTGCGGCGGATGACGTCGTCGAGGAATTCAGCAACCTGATGTCCATCCGGCAGCGCCTCGAGGACGTCCGGCAGCAGCGCGACCAGCTGGCGCCGGTTCCCGGACTGAACAAGGAGTATGCCCGGTCCCTGAACGACGCGAACCGCCTGCGGGAGCTCGCCGGCGGGGAATTCGAGGCCTACAGCCAGCAGCTGTCCGTCACCGTGCAGGAGAAGACCCTCGCCCGGTTCAAGGACCTGGCCCAGGCGAAGGCCAAGGAGCTCGGCGCCGAGCGCGGCATCCGGGACGGCCTGGCCAAAGAGCTGCGGCAGCTCGAAGCGGACTACAACAACCAGGGCGGCAACGCGATCTCCGCGATCGAGCAGGCGCTGGAGAACGCCCGGGTGGGGCTCAAGCTCCGCCAGCAGGTGGAGGAATCGGCCCGGAAATCCCTCTCCGACGCCGGCCTGGAACTTCAGTGGTCCGCGGCCGGCTGGGAGCAGGCACACGAGCACGCGGCTGCCCGCTCGGCCGAGCTGAAAGACGATTCGGAGGCGCTCAAGGAGCTGCGCTTCGAGGCGTTCGACGGCCACGCGACCAGGAAGCGCGAGCTCGCCGCGGCCCAGCAGGAACTGCTCTCGCTCAGGACGCGCAAGTCCCTGCTGCCGCCGTCGAGCATTGAAAACCGCAGCGCCATCGCGGCGGCCACGGGCGTGCCCGAGGAGCAGATGCCGTTCGGCGGCGAACTGATCGACCTTGCGGACGGACAGGAACGGTGGCGGCCGGCCGCCGAGCGTGCGCTGCGCAGCCTCGCCACCACGCTGCTGGTTCCCGGCGAGCACTTTGGCGCCGTGACCGGCTACCTCAACGGGAATTCCGTCCGCGGCGCGCTGCGCGCGGTGGATGTCTCGAAGCCCCTCGCCGGCGGAGCGCTGGCCGTGCAGGACGCGGCGGACGGCGATCTGCTCACCAAGCTGGACATCCTCGCCATGGGACCGTCCGCGGACGCGGGCGAGTGGATCCGGGAGCGGATTGCCCTCGATTTCGCCTACCCGTGCGTGGAAGACCCGGACGGCCTGGCCCGGCTGGACAAGGGCCTGAGCCTGGGCGGTGTGGTCAAGCGCAACCGCCACACCGTGGAAAAGGACGACCGCTTCACGAGCCGGCAGGACTATGTCCTCGGCTTCGACAACGCCGCCAAACTGGAGCTCGTGGCCGCGCAGGTCGAGGACCTGCAGGAGGAACTCGCCAAGGCCGCCGAACTCGCGCAGAGCCGGGAAGAGTCGCACCAGGGAATGAGCCGGCAGCTCGAGGCCCTGCGCCGGGTGGCCGGCGACCACCGGCCCTGGGAACAGGTCTCGGCCGCCGTGGCGGCGGACGAACTCGCCCGGATCGAGCAGCGGCTCAAGGACGCCCTCGCTGCGCAGGCGGACCTGGAACCGCTGCGCGCCAATATCGAAGCGGCCCGGCAGGAACACCAGTCCAGCACCGAGGCCGCGGCCGTGCTGCAAAGCGAATACAAGGCAGTCGACTCGCAGCTGTCTTCCGCCGGTTCGCTGCTGGACGCCGCGCGGGCGCGCCTGGTGCAGGCGCCGCCGTCGGACGCCACCGTCACGGCGCTCGAACCGTACTTCACGGACTTCGGCGACGTCGCGGAAATGCACGAGCTGGATAACCTCGCCAACCAGGTCCGGACCCGGCTCCTCGCCGAGCTGCACGCGGCCGAATCCCGCGGCCAGGCGACCTCGGAGCGGCTCACGCGCATCTTCGAGGGCTTCGTCCGGGAGTGGGGAACGGCGGTTTCAGCGGACCACGGCACCTCGATCGGCGCCGCGGGGGAGTTCGAAGCCCGCTACCACGCCATTGTCAGCGACGGCCTTCCCGCGCAGGAAGCCGAATTCCGGCAGTTCTTCAACCAGCGCACGCACGAATCCTTCAGCACCCTGCTGCACCTGCTGGACGAGGAGCGCCGCTCGATCAGCAGCCGCATCCTGCCGCTGAACGGGATCCTCTCCGCGGTGAACTTCCATGAGGGCAGCTTCCTGGAACTCGACATCAAGCAGACCCTGCCCGCCACCGCGAAGCAGTTCAAGGACGCGATCCAGAATGCGTTGAAGGTCCGGCACACCCGCCCCGGAAAGGCGGCCGCTCCGGCGTCCGGTGCGTCCGGTGCGGAAGCGGACGACGATGCCGAGCTGGGCAACCGCTACAAGTCGCTCGAAACGCTCGTGAAGCGGCTCGGCTCGCAGACCCCGGAGGACCGGCGTTGGCGTGCCGAAGTGCTGGACGTCCGCGGGCATCTCTTCATCCAGTGCAAGGAGCACCGCGAGGTCCAGGGCCCGCGGGCGGCGAAGGGCGGGCGGACGAAGACCGAGGTCTTTATGCACGCGGACACCGGCTCGATGTCCGGCGGCGAGCGGCAGCGGTTCACCGCGTTCATCATGGCCGCGGCGCTGAGCTACCAGCTGGGCATCGCCGAGCAGGGCTTCACCACCTACGGCACCGTGATGATGGACGAAGCCTTCGTGCTGGCCTCGGAGGAGTTCGCCGGCGCCGGCATCAAAGCGCTGCACGAGTTCGGTTTCCAGCTGCTCCTGGCCGCACCCGAGAACGTGATCGACCTGTCCCGGCACCTTGGTTCCGTCACCGAGATCCTGCGGGACAAGCGCACCAACCGTTCCGGCGTGCTCACCGCCCCCGTGATCGGCCCGCGGCCCGGCACCGAGGGAACCTGGCGCTCCGAGGCAAACCCGGTGGACATCGTCCTCCGCTGACCCCGGACCCCCAACCCAATGCAACGCGGGGTCACTTACCGCCCATAATCCCCTCCGGGATGGGCCGTAAGTGACCCCGCGTTGCTGTTAAGGGGCGCGGGAATAATTCGGCTCACCTGCTGTGCCCCGCCTGTTAACCCCGACGTCGTCCGGCGGGGCTAGCGTGGGCGGTATGGCCGAGAACCTTCTGTCGCCGGGCGCTGACGGGCGGCGGGTTTATGTTGCACTGGGGGATTCCTTCACCGAGGGGGTGGGGGACTCCAGCTCCCGGCTGCCGAACGGAGTGCGCGGCTGGGCGGACCGGGTGGCGGAGCAGCTGGCCAGGGCGGATCCGGGGTGGGAGTACGCGAACCTCGCCATCCGCAGCAAGAGGCTGCGGCAGATCATCGCGGAACAGCTGGAACCCGCGCTGGCCATGGAACCGACCCTGGTCACCCTGTACGCGGGCGGGAACGACATTTTGGATCTTGGGACCGACATCCGCGCCCTGATGAAGGACTACGAGTTCCTCGTCGCCAGGCTTGCCGCGAGCGGGGCGACGGTGGTGCTGTTCACCGGTTTCGATGTCAGGGTCTCGGCCCTGCTGGAACCCCTCAAGAGGCGGAACGCCGTCTACAACCAGCGGGTCCGCGAGGTGGCGGCGAGGTACGAGGCGGTGCTGGTGGATTACTGGTGCTTCGACGCGTTCTACGATCCGCGGATGTGGGATTCGGACCGGCTGCACATGTCCAAGGCCGGCCACAAGTATCTGGCCGGCCAGGTCCTGGACCAGCTCGGAGTGGCCCACAAGGTCAAGGCCAAGGAGTGGGCGCCGCCCGCGAGGATCGGCCTCCGCGACTGGGGACGCCGGCAGCGGAGGTGGGTCAGGGACTGGGTCCTGCCGCTTTTCGCGCGCAAGCTCCGGGGCGTCACGCTCGGGGACGAGCTCAGCCCGCGCTGGCCCGAGCCGATCAGGGTTCCGCCCAAGGCGGGGCTGAAGAAACTGACCGCCAAGGTCCCCGCGGACTGAACTGTGGTCCTCCGCAGACGGCGCGCCGGTGTCAGCTGTCCAGCAGGTTCTCGTAGCCGGGCGCCACCCGGCTCGCATGGAACTCCTCGACGTCGAACTCGGCCACTCCGTTGACATAGAACGGGTCCTTGGCCAGCGAGGCGTCCAGGGCCTCGCGGTCCGCGTTGGAGAGCAGCAGGGCGCCCGTGCGCGGGATCTTCCGCCCCGCGACCATAAAGATGCCCTGGTCGAAGGCATCCCGCAGCCACGTCACGTGCGCCGGAAGATGGAAGTCAACGATCTCTTCGGGGACCTTATAGGTCAGGGAGACTACATACATACGGCCAGCCTAGCGCCTGTCCGCAGCGGCGGGGCGGGATAGGCCCCTCACGGACACCGACGAAGTTGAACCGTCAATCTTCAATGCTCCTAGACTGTATCCATGACCGAACCGCGCTGGCTGAATGCCGACGAACGCCGGGCCTGGCTGGCCCAAGTGAGCATCAACACCCTGCTTCCGGCAGCGCTGGACACGCAGCTGCACCATGCGCGCAATCTCTCCCTGTTCGACTACAACGTCCTCGCGATGCTCTCCGAGGCCGACGGCCGCTTTTTGCCCATGAGCGAACTGGCGGCGCGCACCAGCGCGTCCCTGTCCCGGCTTTCCCATGTGGCCACCAAACTGCAGAACCGGGGCTGGGTGGAGCGCCGGCCGCACCCCGGCGATGCCCGGGTCACGACGGCGCACCTCACCGACGCGGGAATGGCGACTATCGAGGAGCTCGCCCCGGCCCACGTCGATGCGGTCCGGTCGCTGTTCCTCGACGCCCTGAGCGAGGCGGACGTCGCTGACCTCGCCCGGATCGGCGAGAAGATCGTGGGCCGCCTGGATAAGGACCACTGGATCCTGCGGGAGAGCAAGCAGGGCTGAGGGCCGCCGCAGGGCTTTCCGCGGCCCGGCGTCGCCTAGTGTTGGCAGTATGGAATCGCCGATCGACAGCTACCTGCGCCAGATCCACGCCGAGATCGCCGAGCTCAAGGACGGCAAGCCCTACAGCACCATTCCGGCCATGGCCAACGTGGACCCGGACAACTTCGGCATCGCCCTGGCCACCGTGGACGGCACGGTGTACGAAGTAGGTGACACCCGCGAGGAATTCACCATCCAGTCCATCTCCAAGCCCTTCACCTACGGGCTGGCCCTGGAGGACCTCGGCGCCGAGGCCGTGGACGCCAAAGTGGACGTGGAACCGTCGGGGGACTCGTTCAACGAGATCTCCCTGGCCGAAGGAACGGGCCGGCCGGCCAACGCGATGATCAACGCCGGGGCTCTCACCGCCACCTCGCTGATCAGGGGATCCGGCGGGCAGTCCGGGTTCAAACGGATCCTCAGCACCTACTCCGCTTTCGCCGGCCGCCAGCTCGCGGTCAGCGAGAAGGTCTTCGAATCCGAGCTCAAGCACGGCCACCGCAACACGGCGCTCGCGTACCTGTTGCGCTCCTTCAACATCATTGAGGATGATCCGACGCCCGTCCTGGAGGACTATTTCCGCCAGTGCTCCGTCCTGGTGAACTGCTTCGACCTCTCGATCATGGCCGCCACCCTTGCCAACGGCGGCCGGAATCCGCTCAGCGGCAAACAGGTGCTGGAAATCGGGCCGGTGGAACGCGTGCTGTCCGTCATGATGACCTCCGGCATGTACGACGACGCCGGTGCCTGGATCAGCAGCGTGGGGATGCCGGGAAAGAGCGGGGTGTCCGGCGGAATCATCGCCGTGCTGCCGGGCCAGGTGGGTCTGGCCGTCTATTCGCCGCCGCTGGATGAGCACGGCAGCAGCGTCCGCGGCCTGGCGACGGCACAGCGCCTCTCCCGGGACATGGAACTCCACTTCGTCCGCTCGGCCAGGACGGGCCGGTCCGCCATCCTCGCCGCGTACGACGTGACCGAGACGCCCTCGGGCATCCGCCGGAACGACGAGGCCGCCGATGTCCTGCGTGCCCATGGCCACCGGGCCCGGGTGATCGAGGTCAACGGCGACCTCCTCTTCGCCGGAACCGAGTCCATGGTGCGCGAGCTCAGCAGCCTGGCGGACGACGTCGAACTGGTGGTCCTGGACGTGCGGCGCACCGACCAGATCAGCGAAGTTGCCGTGCGAATGCTGGCCAAGGCCAGGCAGGGGATGGCCGACGCGGGCCGGGAACTGGTGCTGATTGAGGCGGACGGGTCCGTCGCGGAGGCCCTGGGGCTGTCAGCACAGCGCCAGGTGCCGTCCTTCGCGACGCGGAGCGCCGCCGTTGAATACTGTGAAAACCGCCTGCTGGGGCGCCACGGGAAGCACCTGCTGCTCCCGGACCACGTGCCGGTCACCGCGTCGCCAGCGTTGGCGCCGCTGGAGGAGGCAGACGCTGCTTTGCTGGAAGAGCTCATGACCCCGAAGTCCTACGACGACGGCGACGTCATCCGGCGCGTGGGTCTGCGGTTCGGCGGGGTCTACTTCATCACCTCCGGACGGGTCAGCAGCACGTCCCCGGGGCCCACCGCGGACCGGGTGAAACTGAATACGCTCAGCGCCGGCATGACGTTTGGCGAACTGGCGCTGGGCAGCGGTAACCGGCAGGAAACCACCGTCCGGGCGGTGGGCCCGGTGGAGGTCATGGTCCTCAGCGCGGAGGCAATCTCCGAGCTGGAAGCCGCCGACCCGCGGCTGGCCATCGCCCTCTGGAAGGCCCTGACCCGGGACGCCTACACCCGGGTGGAGCAGTACCTGCGGGAAACGGCGGTCCGGATCCGCGAATAGCGGATATGTCAGGCCCGCTTTTGTTTGCCCGGGGCAACTGCTGGCACACTGGGAACATGGATTTCACCTCCCGCTATGTAGCCCTTGGAGACTCCTTCACGGAAGGCGTCGGCGACGACGACCCTGCCCGTCCCAACGGTGTCCGGGGCTGGGCGGACAGGGTGGCGGAGCAGCTCGGCGCCGCCGATCCCGGCTTCGGGTACGTGAACCTCGCCATCCGCGGCCGGAAGCTCCGCCAGATCATGGCCGATCAGGTCGATGCCGCCGTCGCCCTTAAGCCGACGCTCGTGAGCATCTATGCCGGGGCCAACGACATCCTCCGGCCCAAGGTGGACATCGATGATCTGCTGGTGGAGTACGACGCCGGCATCCGCAAACTCAAGGCCACCGGCGCAACCGTGGTGATGTTCACCGGATTCGACTCCCGCGGCTCGAAGATCTTCAGCACGACGCGCGGCCGCACCGCAATCTACAACGAGCTGGTCCGCGGAATCGCCGGAGACCACGGCGCCCTCCTGGTGGACTACTGGCGCTTCAGCGAGTACTACGACTGGGGGATGTGGGCGAGCGACCGGATGCACATGTCCGCCGCGGGCCACGCAAACATGGCCAAGCGCGTCCTCACTGTCCTGGAGCACGACCACTCGATCGACGTCCCGCCCATGACCCCGGTTCCGGAGCTCAGTCGGACCGAGGCTATCCGGGCCAACGCCCGCTGGGTCCGCGAATTCGCCGGACCGTGGGTGGTCCGCCGCGTCACGGGGAAGTCCTCCGGCGACGGACTGACGCCGCGCTACCCCCGGCTCACGCACCTCTAAGCACGGAAGCCCGGCGTCGCGAGCAGTTCCCCGCCGCCCAGGACGGCAAGCACCTCGACGTCCCAGCTGTCGGTGGCCCAGTTGAGCATCCGCCTCCCGCCGGCGACGACGGCCGTCGCCAGCACGTCGGCGGTGAGAATGTCCGCGGCCGCCACCGACACCTGGCTGAATTCGAGCGCTCCGGGTCCGGTCCGGCCGGCTCCGGCCCGCCAGATGTGGTTGCCGCGCTCGGCGGTCCCGGACGTCGCCAGTGCGCTGAAGCGACCGGTGCCGCCCAAGGAAAAGCCCGAGAGCAGCGAGCGGCGGTCCTGCGGATCCACGATGCCGGCCAGCCACGGGGACCCCGTTCCCGGCACGGGAGAGCCGCTGACCAGCACGTCGCCGCCGGCGTTCAGGCACCAGTTCCGAATGCCGGCGGACTCCAGGGCGGCAGCTGCCTGGTCGATGGCGTAGCCCTTGATGATCCCGGAGAGGTCCAGCACGCCGTCGGGCCGCTCGGGCGTGAAGAATCCGTCGGTCAGCAGCCGCCACCCCGTGGCGTCCGCAAAGCGGGCGCGGAAGACAGCCGAGGCGTCCCGGAGCGTGACCTCGCCGCGGGCCAGCCGGCTCGCTTCAGACTCCGGGCGGTAGAGGCTGAAGGTCGCGTCCAGGCCGGCAAACACGCGTCCGACGGCGGCCGTGGCACCTTCGAGCACCTTTCCGCCATCCCGGGCGTCGCCGGCAGGCAGGGCGAGGCTGATGACGGTTCCCATGCACTGGAAGGTCCTGCTTTTCAGGGCAGGGGCTGCCTGCGCCGTGCTCCCGGCGGGCGAAGGCTTAGAGGTTTGCAGCATCGAGGGCTCCTTGAAGTGAACTCAAATACGCGTCACTGGTAACAGTGGCGCCGCTGATGGTCTGCACCTGGGCCGACTGGGCCCTGATGACCGCAGCGCGCAGCAGCGGCGCGGCACGGTTGCTGATTTGCTCCGACTTGCGGTCGTCGTCGGTCAGCTGGAGGGCGGTGACATCCGTGATCGCACCCGCTTTTACGGTGATCTGCACCTGGACGGCGCCAAAACGGGTCGGGACCACGCTGCCGGCAAAGGTCCCGGCGGCCTGCGCGGTGGCCCCCGCGGTTCCTCCGCCCGCTCCCGGCCCGGACGATGTGCCGGACGACATGGCGGCTGAGGTGCCCGCCGCCGTGCTTCCGGTGTCGGCGACTTGGGCGCCGGATTGCCAGCCCGCCAGAAGAATCCCGGCGGAGGCCAGTGCTGCTGAAACCGCTGCGCGTATTCTCACCAGTCAAACCTTTCGTTGTGGAGTTGCTCTTCGCGGACACCCGCCGCGCGGGCGTCGCCGATCACGCTGCGCACCCAGGCGGCTGGGCCGCAGACGTACACATCGGCGTCGGCGATATCCGGGGCGTAGCTTGCCAGCCGGTGTCCTGAACGGAGGGCCGACTCCGGCAGCCAGCTGTGTCCGCCGGTGGTCCGTGCGCCGGTGGCGTGGAACAAAGTGGCGCCGCGGCGGCGGCAAAGGTCCAGGATTTCATCGCCCAGGTACAGCTCCGCCGCACTGTGGCCGCGGAGGATCACCGTGGCGTTGCCGGGGTCAAACGGCGTGCGTTCCAGCAGGGCGCGGATCGGGGTGATTCCGATGCCTGCGCCGATCATGACGACGCGGTCCCGGCTGCGGGCCGCGGTGCTGAAGAGCCCGTAGGGTCCTTCGATGGCCACCCTCGTCCCGGGTTTCAGCCGTGCAAGCTGCGCCGATCCGCGGCCGAGGCTGCGGACGGTAATGCGCAGGGTGCCCCTGCCGGAGGCATCGGAGAGCACGGGTTCCGCGGAGAGGCTGAAGGGGTGCGGATGCCACCACGCGGCCGGGGAGAGGAACCTCCAGATAAAAAACCTGCCGCCTGTGCCGGCCAGTTCATCGAGGTGCCGGCCCGCCAGTTCAATACTGACGACGCCGGGGGCCTCCGTCACGATACGGCTCACGGCCAGCTGATGCCGGACGGTGGCCACGAGTGGCTCCAGGAAGCGGTAATGGGCCAGTGCGGCGCCGGTTCCGATGCAGATGCCCAGCCAGTACCAGCGCTGCCAGGTGCCCTCGGCGAAGAGCCCGCCGGTGCTGAACTGATGCGGGATCGCGGTCAGCACCGCGGCATACGTCAGCAGGTGGACGGCATGCCAGAGCTCGTAAGGGTACCGCCGCCGCACCGCCACGAGCGAGGTGAGCACCACGGCGATGAACAACCCGCTCGACACAATGGCGATCCGCATGTCGGGAACCAGCAGCCAGAGGGACACAAGCTCACGGAACGGATCGAGCCCTTCAGCCATCCCGTATCCGATGGCGATCAGGATTCCGTGCGCGAGCAGCAGGTACAGCGACGGCTTGCCGAGTTTGCGGTGAAACTCCAGCGCCCGGTCATGCCCGACGGCGCCGTCGATCACCGGCAGACGCGCCGCCAGCAGCAACATCAGCAGCGCAAGGTCCATGCCGGCGAGGCCGGCAACGATTCCCAGGGCCGTGAAGGAGCCGGCCGGCGTCGAGAATCCGGCGGCGCCGCCGTCGGCGAGCCACAGTGCGACGGCAAAGGCCACCGACGCCCAGGCGAGGACGGCCAGCAGGTCCGCCCGGAACAGGCGGCTCCGGGACTGACGACGGAATCGCTCCACAGGAGTGCGGCGCGGCCTGGCCGGCACGGCCATCTGGAGTGAGGAGTCCATGGCTCCACGCTCCGCCCGCCACCTATCAATTGGCTGTGAAACCGCTAGGGTGCCGATGTGACTTTGGGCCGAAGCGGGCAGTGCCCCTTATACACTTCCGGCTGCCGGATTGGTCTTTAATTCGTGAAACTCGTAGACTTGGTAGGCGCTAGGTGGCGCGGAGCGTGTGCAATTGCTCCGGTTGGCGGGATCTGTCTGCAAAATTGGCAGTCCTGATGGCCGGTAGTTAGGGGCTCAAGTTGCGTGCACTCCTGTATTCGCCCAGCATCCCGGTACTTCGCGGGGGTTTCCCGAAAGGATTCCGCCGCCCGGTAACCGTGGCCCACAATCTTCGCCGCAGTGAGGAACGCAGTAGGTTTACGCCACTGCCTGAATCCTGCGGAACTACCGAAACCCTGTGGGCGCTGGATGCGGACGCCGCCTGTCGCACGGTCAGCGGGAACTCCGCCGATCGTTTCATTTATTTTTGAGGAGAGTCGTCATGGCAGCACACTGCCAGGTGACCGGAGCCGAGCCGGGCTTTGGACACAGCATTTCGCACTCGCACCGACGCAACAAGCGCCGGTTCGATCCGAACATCCAGAAGAAGCGCTACTGGGTTCCGTCCCTGCGCCGTAATGTCACTCTGCAGCTCTCTGCAAAGGGCATCAAGACCATCGACGTACGCGGCATCGACGCAGTCGTCGCCGCAATCCTGGCACGAGGAGTGAAGCTCTAATGGCTAAGGACAAGGACGTACGTCCGATCATCAAGCTCAAGTCGACCGCGGGCACGGGTTACACCTACGTGACGCGCAAGAACCGTCGTAACGACCCGGACCGCATGGTTCTGAAGAAGTACGACCCCCGTATCCGCAAGCACGTCGAATTCCGAGAGGAGCGCTAAACACATGGCTAAGAAGTCAATGATCGCTAAGAACGAACAGCGTAAAGTCATCGTCGAGCGTTATGCTGCAAAGCGCCTCGAACTGAAGAAGGCTCTTGTTGATCCTGCTTCCACCGACGAAGCACGCGAAGCTGCACGCCTCGGCCTGCAGAAGCTGCCCCGCAACGCCTCACCGGTACGTCTGCGTAACCGCGACATCATCGATGGCCGCCCGCGCGGTACCTTCCAGAAGTTCGGCATCTCCCGTGTTCGCTTCCGCGACATGGCTCACCGCGGTGAGCTCCCGGGCATCACGAAGTCTTCCTGGTAATTCAGCACCCCTGAAGCCAGTGGCTTGAGGAAGGGCCGGCGCCTCGTGGCGCCGGCCCTTCCTGCATTTAAGGCTCGACGGCGGGCTGAAGCTCCTGCCGGTGGTGGCACTGCCCCCCGTTGCCAGGTGAGGCGGGAGTGTGACCCACTCCATGGAAGCGACTTTCCGGATTCCCCCGGGGAACCATGGTTCCGGGGGGCGTGGTTTCCGTGTGGTGGCGGGGTTTTTGGGGGTGTGGGGGTGGTGGTGGGGGTGAATTTGTGTCTGGTCGGGGGGGTGTGTAGAGTAGTTCGAGTCGCCGCCGCTGATGCGGAAAGATAGCGACCGACCCCCTGACAAACATCCTGAAAATGGTTCGCTTTTGTGGCGTGCTGTGGTGGGT